>JADCBH010000299.1 GCA_020253595.1 Brevundimonas sp. | reverse complement strand
AGGTCGGCCGAAAGGCGGGCTTCTCGGAAGCCCGCCTCGAAGGCCTGGACGGCAAGCTCTACGCCACCGCCACCTCGACCTGCCTGGTGATGGAGCGGGCCTAGGCCGCGTCGACCAGAACGATCTCGGCGTCGTTGACAGCGGTGACCGTCAGGGCGTCCTCATTGGCGATGGCAGCACCGTCGCGGGCGTTCAACCGCACCCCGTTGACCTCCACCACGCCCTTGGCCGGGACCAGATAGCCGCGACGCGTCGCGCCCAGAGGATAGGTCGCCGTCTCGCCAGCCTTCAGCGTCGCGCCCACGACCCGCGCGTCGGTGCGGATCGGCAGGGCCTCGACATCGTCCTCGAAGCCTGAAGCCAGAACCACGAACTGCCCCGCCCGCTCGCCCTTGGGGAAGGGCTTGGCACCCCAGCTGGGCTTTTCGCCGCGTCGGGTCGGCTCGATCCAGATCTGGAAGATGCGGGTCGTTTCAGGCTCGATATTGTACTCGGCGTGGCGGATGCCGGTGCCCGCGCTCATCACCTGCACATCGCCGGCCTGGGTGCGGCCCTTGTTGCCCAGGCTGTCCTCGTGGGTGATGGCCCCGTCGCGGACATAGGTGATGATCTCCATGTCCGAGTGCGGATGGGGCGGAAAGCCCGAGTTGGAGGCGATCTCGTCGTCGTTCCAGACGCGGATGTTTCCCCAGCTCATGCGGCGGGGGTCGTAGTAGCTGGCGAACGAGAAATGGTGCTTGGCCTTGAGCCAGCCGTGGTCGGCCCCACCCAGGCTGTCGAAGGGTCTGACTTCGATCATCGTTGTCTCTCCGGCGGCGGGCCGTCCCGCCGCGTGTTGCTTTGGCAGGAATATAGGAGAGGCGCAGAGAACTGCAACAGTGATGGTAATCAATGGTGTCACCTCCCCGTTCGCCTCCGGCGAATGGGGAGGTGGCTCGGAGCGAAGCGGAGAGACGGAGGGGTTCTAACGGCGGCAAGACCCCCTCCGTCAGTTCGCGAAGGGCTCACTGCCACCTCCCCATCCGCGAAACGGACGGGGAGGAGACGATGTCGGATCACCTCAGATCATAGGTCCCGGTGATGTCGATGCGGAGCGTCAGCTGGCCCGCGGCGAGTGGGGTCGAGGCGTCAGACATCTCGGCGCGGGCCATGGCGAAGACCGGCATCGGCGGCGGGGGCGAATAGCCGCCACCCTCGTTCAGGGAGCGGATCGCGCCGAGTTCGACCCCCAGGGCCTGGGCATAGAGCCGCGCCTTGTCCTGCAGGGCGCGCACGGCCAGCACACGCGCCTGATCCTCGGCGGCCCTGGGATCGCGCAGGCCAAAGCCGATGCCGTCGATCTGGTTCACCCCGGCAGCGACCACCGCATCGGCGACGGTGCCGACACGCTCGAGATCCAGGATGTTCACCGTCACCCGGTTGGACGCCTGATAGCCACGCAGACGGGGCGGTTGATCCGGCAGATAGTCGTACTGGGCCGACAGGTTCAGCCCCGAGGTCTGGATGTCGCGCGGCTCGATGCCGGCGCGGCGAAGGGCGGCGAACACCTCGGTCATGCGCCGGGCGTTGTCGGCCATGGCCGCTTGCGCCGTGACAGCCTCCGTCATGACGCCGAAGGTCAGGGTCGCCATGTCGGGCGCGACCTTGACCTCGCCATAGGCCGACAGATTGAGCGCAGGCTGGGCCGCCATGGCGTGAACCTGCATCGGTGCAGCGGGTGCGGACTGGGCCAGGGCCGCCGGAGCGGACAGGCCGATTAGGGCGGCACCCAACATCAAGGCTCGGGGCATCAGGGCAGGAAGGGTTTTCATGGACAGCCTTTCGGAGACGAATTCGAGCGACAGCCGCAGTCTCCGGGACGGCTGTGGCGAGACCATGATGGCGAACGCCTGAACGGCCGCGCGGCTCCGCTTGCAGCCACCGTTCATCGGAATGAATTCTCTGACAGGGTCCCCGCTTTCGTCCGCGTGCGGTGCCTGCTAGGCGAAGGCCGAGCCCCGGGGGCCCGTAGCTCAATGGTTAGAGCCGACCGCTCATAACGGTCTGGTTGGGGGTTCGAGTCCCTCCGGGCCTACCACTCCGCCTATACGATATTGAAATACATAAGGTTTGACAGGATGGGCCTAGAGGGGCCGCCGAAAACGGACATCGCAGACCCGACCGCACAACGGATCTGACCAACAGCCGCTATGTGTGGACAACGGAACGAACACTACCAATTGGCCCTGTCCAGACCATCACCGGCGGTTTCACCGTCAGCGCGAGTGTAACATTCTCTCGTCCGTTGACGTTGCTTTCAGAATTCTGTGATCCATTGTTTCGGAGCATTGGTCCACAGTAGTGCGAGCTTATGACAAATCCCTGCCTTAGATGCACTGTGGACCAGAATTGCTGTCGGGACCTGCATGGGCTTCTTTTAAATGAAGCCGAGTATGAACGCCATTTCGCAGGACGGTCAGGCCATCTGTCGATCGCGCGAGCCGGTCGCGTTTATCGATTGTCGTCAAACGGACGGGGACCATGCCCGAATTGGGACATGGGGTGCACGATCCATGCAGATCGGCCCATGGATTGTGCTCTTTACCCGTATACGATCGGGAACATCTTCGAGGAAAAAGGGAAGGTCTACGCGACCTATCACAGCCGCACGGAATGTCCCCTGAGCGCAGAGATCATTCAGCCCAGACAGCAAGCTGAACAGCTGATCCACGACTTCCTGAAGCGGACTTACGGAGAAGAGACGGAAGTGGCTGTGCGCCATGATGAAGGCGCTTCCCGACTTTACCACCTCGCCCGTCGCGCCGCAGCAAAGTCAGGCAAGATTCTTTCGTCGGTGACGAGATGAAATTGAACCAGTTCAGTCGGCGCGATCTGCGAGCCAATGAGATCGGCTACAAACGCGTCACGTGACGGGCTTTGCCATCCTGCTGAGAGCAGACATATCGAACGGCTTCTCAGGGTCGAAAGCTGTCATTCTGCACGGTGTCGTTTGGAGACATTAGCCCCGGAGCCCTTTCTGGACCCGATCCAGTCTCGGCCCACCGCGCCGTTCCCAATGAACAGCTAGGGCCAGCCTTGATGCTGAGACTCTAGCGAGGCCCCGTGGGCACTGTCGTTAGTCCCTCCACACGTCAGGCACCGACAGCCTTTCGCGAACCGACCCCACCAGCGGCTTGGAGGGTTTGACATTCCGACCTAAGCATTTGATCTGATTGGCTGCAGTTTGGTGTGGGCTGACACCTTAAGTCGTTGAAAAACTACGTATTGTTCAGGCCCTCCGGGCCTACCACCTCCTCGAGCCTGACCCGGGCCGGGTCCGCATTGCCAGGCCCTGCCGGGCTCCTCCTTCGCGCCGACCGGATCGTGGACCTGAGACAGGGGTTTCCGCGCTGCGGGACGCCGCGTTCACCGATGGCTCGAGGTACCAATCGGCGGATGCGCCAGCGCTGTTAGCAACTCATCCACCATAATGGCAGTCATCGCTTCGTTTGGCGCATGAATAAGCAGGCCGTAACAGTATTAATTTGCTCCGCTGAGTTGAAAATGACAGGCCATCTCCCGCTTCAACTAAACGTTTACGTTCCGCGGCTGTTTCTTCTCATGTCTTCAGGGCTTTTCAGCCTGAAACGAACCATCGGAAAGATGGGTAGTGACCCTGAGTGAGGAGACATGAAGAGGAGAATTCTGCCGTGGCTGACCGTTCGTATCGCAGCTTTGAAAACCTGGAGCGGTCAGCCTCGACGGCACGCGTTCTCAATTTGCTCAAAATCTACAGAGAGAAAGGCAAAACGAGTGAATGGCAGGATCGCCCGCTATTCTTCAATCCGAAACTGAACCGCTGCCTGATCATCAAGCATCGACTGCGGCGCAATGAATACGATCGATTTCAAGATGGTCGATCTTCAGCATTGAAGATCGTCATTCCGATAGATGGTCGCGATCTAAAGAACGGAGGAATGTATATATTTGTTGATCAGATCAACTATGAGTCCGCGATGAGAGAGGTTTTCGGAATCACCCCGGACCAGACCGACTGGACCGTGCTCTCGGTCCTGGAAAAACTACCATCGCTTGATCCTTTCCTCATGCGAGAGCAACTGGCGCGCCTTGGAGTTTCCCCGGCAGAATGCTACTTTGTCTTGAGCAATTCTGATCTTCACGGAATGCTCGAGTTTGTGAAGGCCGAGATCAGACCCCTAGTCCAGCTTAGCATGGCAAGTGACGGTGTCGCTAATCTGGGCTCCGTTGAGCGGATGGCCACAAAAATTCTTTCCAATACGCACGGCGATCACATAGAATCTCTTGGAAGGACCCTACGACTTAGCCGAGAACAGTATCATGAGGGTATATTCTGCTGGAAGGGATTTCTATACTATAAATGGTCGCTCAACCAAATGATAGGTGAACTCGCATCTGTGTCCAAGATGATCGGAAACCTCAAGCCCGATGGTCCAGCGGATGTCATGGCTCTCGATTACATTGATCGCAGCAGAAAGTTCATACGAGCAGAGATCGCGAGAACGTTCAACGAGGTGCGCGAAACGCTGAAAGTCTATGACACCGCCTATGGCTCGTTGACGCTGGACGGAAATCCGATGGCGTTTCGCACTTTTCTTTTGGAGGCTCCGTCGATGTTCCAGAGCCTGGGTGAACAGATCGGCGCGCTCCAGCACGTTGTCAGCTTCTCTAGATACAGGTTCGGCAGCAAGACCGCGCCCCTGGGCAGCGAGGAGCTGATGGAGATCCTGATGGACTTCGAGTCGTCCCTGCGGTCCGTCGACGACGACGGCACCATCCTGATCTGACGCCAGCCGGTCGCCTTCGACCGATCAGCGATCACGCCAGCGGCTGTCACCCTGGTAGCGGGCGTCGTCGACGTAGCGACCCGAGCTGTCGTACCAGCCATAGCCCTGCTGGAAGCGGCCGTAACTGTCAGGCGTATAGAAGTAGTCGTCGTAGGGGTCGCCGTAGGCACCGTCCATTTCGTCCCACCAGTCGCGTGGATAGGGCGAATACTCGCAGACCCAGCCCTGATCGGGTCGCTGGCTCCACTGCGGCTCATAGCGGTCGCGATAGCGGGGCCGGAAGCTGGGGCGGCAGAGCGGGCCGTCGGTCCAGACACGGTTGCCCGAAGCGTCGATGTTCGCGCGGTACTCGCGATAGAAGACGTCCAGCACCCCGACGAAGCTGTTGTTCCTTACCACCGCCCGGCCGGAAACGGCCGCCAGGCCGATGGTGCGGGCGCGGACCCGGCTGTCCAGCAAGGTGAGCTCGCCGTTGTAAAGCACCAGCCCCTTGTCGGATCGGCAGATGCGAGAGCCTTCGATCGACACCGAAGCCCCTTCGACCGCGACGCCTTCGCTGTAGCCGCAGATGCGGCTGTTGGTGACCTCGACCCGGCCGTAGTCGCGGCGCGCGCGGACGAGCAGGCCAATAGCGCGCGGGCCGAAATTGTTGGGAGTTTCGACGCCAGACAGGGTCACAGAGTCGATGCGCGAGGGCTCACCCGTACCCGGCGTGATGTCGATCCCGGACTGAGCCCCCGTCACCACCGTCTCCCATGCGTTCAACGTCGCGCCGTCCATGACGATGGCGGGGGCGACCGTCTGGGCGTCGATGACGGTGTCACGCAGTTCGACCGATCCACCGTCGGCGTAGATGGCGGCCTCGTCGCCGACGTGGCGGAAGCCCACGCGGCTCATGACGATGTCCGCACCGTAGCCGACCACGCAGGCGGCATCCCCGCCATTGGGCGAAGCCAGAACGATGTCCCTCAGCTCCAGCCGCACGCCTTGCGCTACCGTGATGCAAGGAACCCCGTCGGGGGCCTGTAGCGTCGCGGTCGGGTTCTGGGTCCAGCGGCGGGGATCAAAGCCACCCTCGCCGATGATGGTCATGGGCTTGTCGATGTTGAGCCAGCCGACACAGGGCCCGCTGCGCGCCCGGATCACCAGCGTCCCGCCCGGCCGGACCCGCTGAACCGCCGCCTCGACCGCACCGGTGCCCGGATTGCCGCCGCAGTCGACCAACACGATCTCCTCGCTGCCGGCAGCGTAGGGGGGGCGATAGTCCGGCCGCTGGCTTGGCCGGTGCGCGCCATCGGACCACCGACGATGCTGACTGGGGCGGCTCTGACGCGTTGGCGGGTCGAGCAGGAGGCCGAAGTTCGGACGCGTCTGGCTCTCGACCCGGGCGGCCGTCTGGGCCTGGGCGTCGGGGGCCGTCAGGGCCAGGCCACTGATGAGGACTGCGGCGGAGACGGTGAGCGCGAAAGTCTTCATCGGATCAGCGCCTCCTTAGCGGCGTTGCGAACGGGAAACCTGGGCGAGGACCGCCTGCAGGCGAGACGCCGAGGGGCCGAAGCCCGCTAGAGCCGAATCGATGCGAAGCGCCACGGCCTGGGCCTTGTCCTGATCGGCCACGCCGGCGACGCCGAGGGCGAAGTAGGTCGACATGGCGAACTTGGCTTCGGGCGAGCCCTGCTTGTCGGCCTGGTCGTACCAGTGGAAGGCGCGCGCATAGTCCGGCGGCACGCCGATCCCTTCGGAATACATGACGGCCAGCACCAGCTGGGCTTCCGACGACCCGTTCACCGCCGCCAGCTGGATGGCGCGCACCATCTCGATGGCGCTGAGACGCGACTCCATGTTGTGGCCGAGCATGGCCTCCAGCGTCTGGATCTGCCGGGCCGAAAGGTCGCTGGCCTGCTCTGCGACGGTTTCGGTCACGCCCAGATAGCGCAGGGCCCGCCCGACGTGGACGAAGGGCAGCTCGGTCACCCGGCCAAGCGCATACTCATAGGCGTCGCCGCGCGGCCGGCTCTCGTCCGAGAAGGGCACGCCAGAGTCCGGAGCCTCATTGGGATAGAACTCATAGGGCGGCACCCACTGACGTGCCTTGGCTTCGACGAAGGCGCCGTAGCGCGATCGTGCGGGCGTCGAGCGCTCGAAATCCTTGAGCAGGACGTAGGCACCGACATCGCCGGTCTGCACCGCCAGATAGTTGTAGAGATAGGCGTCGACGTCATTTCGGGGGAACAGCCCGATCGCAGACGGATAACCGCCGCGGCGCCGGTCCGTCTGGCCCCCTGAGTTCCGGCCCAGGGCCTCGCGCGCCTCGCGGTTGTCGGAAGGTTCACCGAAAGGTCCGTAAAGCGCGTCATGCAGGCGAGCGAGCGTGCGGAAGCCGTCAGCGTCCTGGGTAGACAGGACGTAGATCATCCGGTTGCGGACCTCGGCCTGCTCTTCCATCGTCATGCGCGACAACTGGCCGTCCAGGCGTTGATAGGCGACATGCCGTTCCCAGGCGCGGCAGTCGTCGTAGCGGGACACTGGACGCCAGCCGCCAAACCCGCCCCGGTCCACCCGGTTGATCGGGGCAAATCCCTCGTCGTTAGCCAGGGCCAGTCCGGTCCAGACCGCGCTCTCGATGGGGTCCTCGATGTTCTTGTCCGTGGCCCGGAGCGCCGCATAGCGTGTGCCCAGCTCCAGTTGGGCGAAGAAGTCACCTCGGAACGCCGCACGGCGAAGCTGGCGCAGACCCGCTTCCTGGGCGTTGAACTCGGACCCTGTGACGGATTGAGGCCGGGGGCAGGCATTGCTGGCCGCAGTCTCTCCACCGCCTGCGAACGGCAGGCTGGGGTTCCCGCAGCTCGCGACCGATCCGGCCAGCATCGCGACCAGAGCGATGACACCCACTGCGGCGGCAGACCGTCGCCCGCGGCGATCGGGACGCTCATCCGTCGTGGCTTCGCTGTCGCGCATCCTCGAACCCCGCTCTGCGTCGGCTGTGGCCGCACCCGACGTTAACCATTTCCCAATCCCGCGTTCGGGTCCAGTGAACTTACGAACATGGTTAACGCGGTTCGACGACAAAGCGTTGCCGCACAATGGCGCTAATGAGGCGTGGCCATGCTTCGTCCACAGAATTCAGCGGTTTACCCCTCACAGGCGAGCGGCGGCCTCGCTTTCGGGGGCTGTCGACCCTATGTGCCCCGTCCGTTTTCGCCTCTGCCGTGATCCTGATGTCCTACGTTGCCCGCTCAGACCGCCCCGCCGACAAGGCCGCCCGCTACGCGGAGGTCGAGGCCGAGATCCTCGCCGTGCTCGACGGCGAACCCGACCGTGTGGCCCGTATGGCGACAGTGTCGTCCATGCTGGCCGACGCCTTTGAGGACTATTTCTGGACCGGCTTCTACGTCGTCGATTCGACGAAGCAGCGCGAACTGGTGGTCGGCCCTTACCAAGGCACGCTGGGGTGCCTGCGCATCCCGTTCGGCAAGGGGGTTTGCGGCGCGGCAGCAAAGACCGGCCGGACCCAGGTCGTGGAGGACGTCCATGCCTTTCCAGGCCACATCGCCTGCGACGGCCGCTCGGAGAGCGAGATTGTGGTGCCTGTCTTCGACCGCCAAGGCGAACTCGTCGCCGTGTTCGACGTCGATGCGACCCGAAAGGCCGTGTTCGACGCCGTGGATGCCGAGGCGCTGGAAGGGCTGATGAAGAAGGTCTTCGCCGCCTGACCGACGGCTCAGCCGAACACGGGGGCCCGCTTCTGGGTGAAGGCCATGAAGGCCTCCATGGCCTCCGGGCTGGACATCTGGGAGCCGAAGGCCTTACCTTCCTCCTGCATCAGCGCCCAGAGCCGCTCGGCGTCGCGCATCAGGCGCTTGGTCTTGCGGATGGAGTTGGGCGCACGGGCCGCGACCTTGGCCGCCAGCTCTGCGGCCAGGGCATCGACCTGATCGGCGGGAACCGCGCGGTTGGCGAGGCCCCACGCCTGGGCCGTCCGGCCATCGATGGGTTCGCCAAGGGCAAAGATCTCGAAGGCCCGCTGGTGACCCAAGACCATCGGCAACAGGAGCGAGGACGCCGCTTCCGGAGCCAGGGCCAGGTTGACGAAGGGAGCCGACAGAAGGGCGTCCTCGGCCACCACGACTATGTCGCAGTGCAAAAGCAGGGTCAGGCCGATGCCCACAGCCCGGCCGCGCACGGCAGCCATGGCCGGCTTGTCGAGATCGGCCAGCGCCTTGAGGAAGGGGAACACCGGGGCATCGACTACCTGACCACCACCTGAAGATCCGATGGCGATGAAGTCGGCGATATCGTTGCCCGCCGAGAAGCTGTCGCCAGTCGCCCGGAACAGGAGCACCCGCACAGCGTCGTCGGTGCGAGCGCGGTTCGTCGCCTCGGCCAGAGCCGCATACATGGCCTGGGTGATGGCGTTCTTCTTCTCGGGCCGGTTCAGGGTGACGGTCAGGACACCGCCGTTCAGTTCGGTCAGGACGGGCTCGCTCATGCCTCGCTCTCCTTGGATGTGAGGGTCCACCAGTCGACGCCGTCGGCGTCGGGTTGTCGTTCGGCGCGGCCTCGCCGCTCCAGATAATGCAGGTGCGCGATCGCCTCGCCGGTGGCCATGCCATAAAGACCGTCGCCGACCGGACGGGCGAACAGGGCGGAAAATCCGTCTACCGCGCGACTGGGTGATCTCAAGGTTCGCTCGAGCCGCTTCAGCGCCACCTCGTGGCCGCGCCTCAGTGCTTCGATGCGCGGCAATACGCCGGTGAACGGCTCTCCATGCCCGGGCAGGCAGAAGGTGTCGGCGGGCAGTGTCTGTTCCAGCTTGTCGAGCGAGCTCATCCAGTCGCCCAGCGGATCGGCCAGGGGCTCGGTCGGCCAGACCGAGACATTGGACGAAATCTTGGGCAGCAGCTGGTCGCCCGAGATCAGGACATTGTCAGACCTGCGCCAAAGGCAGGCATGTTCGGGGCTATGACCGTCGCCGATAAGGATGGTCCAGTCATCACCTCCGATCGTCAGGACGTCGCCTTCGCTGAGGCGACGATAGCCCGGTGGCAGGGGAGCGACGCCCTTGGCGAACAGGCCGTAGGAGGCACGCCACTTCTCGATCCGCGCCTCGTCCCAGCCGGCGGCGCGGAAGAAGCGCGCTCCGCTGTCGGGCGCCGGGCCGGTGTCGCCGATCAGCATGCGCGCGGTGACGTACTCCAGCCGCGTCATCAGAAGAGGTGCATCAAACCGCTCGCAGAGCCAGCCGGCGAGGCCGATGTGATCGGGATGCATATGGGTGCAGATCACCCGCGTCACCGGTCGGCCACCCAGAGGGCCTGCCAAAACCGCCTCCCATGCAGTGACCGTGTCAGGCGTTCTCAGGCCCGTATCGACCACGACCCAGCCGTCGCCGTCAGCGATCGCGTAGACGTTGACGTGGTTCAGCGCCATCGGCAGCGGCATGCGCAGCCAGAGAACGCCGGGCGCGGCCTCGATCGCCTCGCCGGGTTCCGGTATGGTACCGAGGGGATAGGACAGCCCCCGGGCCGTCGCCATCGGCTCGACCGGATCGTCCAGAATTACGCCGCCGTCGGCCAAGTGCGTCTCCAATCGCAACGGGCTCACCCTAGCGGGCGTTCGGGGGCGCGTCCAGTTTCCGCCGCGTCGTGGTCTTGACCTCGTCCCAGGCGGTCGCCAAGGCTGATCGAGAAGTCCAGAGCGTCAAGGAGCCCCCTTCGTGTCCATGCCCCGTTTCCTCATCGCCGCCGGATCGGCGTTGACCCTGGCGTTCTTCGCCGCTCCCGTGTCGGCACAGGATGGTGGTGCCGTCTACAGCGGCGGCCAGCAGCAGAACCAGCTGCCGGAAGTCGCTACCGACCCGACCCGGCAGAACCCCGACGAGACCGGACGCAACCGCCGCAATCGCAACAGCGCGCCTCCCCCTCCGACGCCTGAGGAACTGGCGCAGCGGGCCCAGGTCATCGCCACGGCCGCCAATGTCGGCTGCCAGGTGACACAGGCGAACCTGTTGGGTCAGACCGACACGGGTGCCCTGAGCTATGAGGCGGTCTGCGCTTCGGGACCGGGGTACATCCTGATCAACTCCACGCCGCCGCAGGCCGTAGACTGCGTCCTGTTGGCGGGTCAGGCCGATATCGAGCGCGCCCGCGATCCGGCGGCAGACGTCGGCACCCAGTGCACCATTCCCCAGAACACCGACGTCGTGCGCGTCGTCAGCACCTATGCCGCGGAGGCAGGCATCACTTGCGCCGTCGACCAGGGTGCCTCCATCGGCAAGTCGCGCGAAGACAATCTGATCTATGAGATCGGGTGCAACGGCCTGGACGGTGCCTGGATCGAACGCCTCGCGACCAGCTGGAAGGTGACGGAGTGCGCCCAGATCATCACCCAGAACGGTAGCTGCCGGTTCTCGACCGTCGACGAACAGGCCGCGACGCTGAAGGCCCGCATGGCCTCCAACGCCGAGGCTGCCGCCTGCGACGTGACGCAGGGGCGCTACATGGGCGCCAACGCCAATGGCAGCTTCTATGAAGCCAAGTGCGCGGCCGGCAACGGTATGATCGTTCGCTTCAACACCACCTTTGAAGTGCAGCAAGTCTATCCGTGCGAGACCGCCCAGCGCATCGGCGGCGGCTGCACCATGACGATCGTCCCGGCCCCTCCGGCCACGACCCAGCCCTAGGGTCCTGACGCCGCCACCCGGCTGGCGCGCGGCGCTTGCCGGGTGGGGCGACGCTGCCTAGGCTCTCGGCGATGCGCATCGCCACCTGGAACGTCAACTCAGTCAACGCCCGGCTGCCCACCGTGCTTGCGTGGCTGGAAGCCGCGGCCCCCGACGTCGTCTGCTTCCAGGAGATCAAGACCGTCGAAGAGAAGTTCCCGCGCGAAGCCTTCGAAAGCCTCGGCTACAACGTCGAGGTCCACGGCCAGAAGTCGTACAACGGCGTGGCGCTGCTCTCGAAACTGCCGCTGTCGGACGTACGACGCGGGCTGCCGGGATCGGACCTGCTGGGTGACGACCTCGAGGATCAGGCCCGCTATATCGAGGCCGTGATCGAGGCTCCCAGACCCGTGCGGGTGGGCGGCCTTTATCTGCCCAACGGCAATCCGATCGGCACCGAGAAGTTTGACTATAAGATGCGGTGGATGGCGCGGCTAAACGCCCATGCCCGCGACCTGCTGAGCCACGAAGAGGCCTTCACCCTGTGCGGGGACTATAACGTCATTCCGACGCCGGAGGACGCCAAGACCCCGAACGCCTGGCTGGGAGACGCCCTGTTCCAGCCGGAAAGCCGGGCAGCGTTCCGGGCGCTGAAAGGACTAGGGCTCTATGAGGCCGGGGAGTTGGGGAACCAGCCGCCGGGCACCTACACCTTCTGGGACTATCAGGCCGGGGCCTGGCAGAGGGATCAAGGCATCCGCATCGACTTTCACCTGCTGTCACCGCAGGCGGCGGACCGGTTCGTGGGCGTCGAGACCCACCGCGATGCGCGCGACATGGACAAACCGTCGGACCATGTGCCGGTGGTGGTCGAGCTGGCGGACTGATGGGCGAGGCGCTGCGCGTCATCCTGCTGGTGTCGCTGGCCGCGGCCGCCCTGACCACAGCTGCGCTGACGCTGAACTGGTGGATGGAGCCCGAGCGGCGCTTGCGCCGGGCCTTGTTGAAGTCATTGGGTCGCGCCCCCGAAGTGGAGGCCATGGCCCAGGCAGAAGGCAAGGCGGCGGGCCTGGACTTCGACACCGGCCAGATCGCCGTCCTCTGGGACCGTGGGGCGCATGGCCTAGTCTACGGCTTCGACGAGATCGAGGGCGGGGAGATCATCGTCGATGGGCATGTGGTTGCGCGGGTCCGGCGCGGTGAGGCGCGCAAGGCGCTGGACGTCATGGCACCGGACGCCGAGCAGGTGACGCTGCGATTGCTGTTCGCAGACGCCCGCTGGCCAGAGTTCGAGCTGGCCCTGTGGAACGCCCTTGCACCCGCACAGGCCGGTTCGCCGTCCGAAGCCCTGAGGCTGGGACGGCGCTGGCTGAGCCACCTCGAGGCCCTGCTGAAAGCGGCCTAGGGGTTTCGCGGGGCAGGCGAAGGGACTAAAGAGCCGCCTCGATTTCCCCTGCCCCGCCTTGCCCAAGGAGCCCCCGTGGCCCGCCTGTTCGACGCCTACATCATCGCCGACTGGACCGCTGCCGAGGGCAAGAAGCTGGGCGAGAACTCGGTCTGGATCGGCGTGGCCAAGCGGGACGTCCGTTTCCGCCTCTATACCGAGACCCACAACGTCGCGACGCGGGCCGAGGGCGAGGCGATGATCCGCACCCTGCTGGCCGACCACGCCAAGCGCGGCGACCGGGTCCTGCTCGGGTTCGACTTCTCGTTCGGCTATCCGGTCGGAACGGCAGCGCGGCTGGGCCTGAAGGACTCCCCGGCCTGGTCGGCGACCTGGAAGTTCGTGGCGTCCAACATCGTCGACAAGCCCGACAACACCAACAACCGCTATCAGGTCGCGGCCAAGATGAACCGGCTGATGACCGACGAGGCCTATCCGATGTGGGGCGCGCCAGCCAAGCAGACCCAGCGCTGGCTGACGGCGACCAAGCCGCCGCAAGGCACCGGCGACATCCCGGAGTACCGCGCGACCGAGAACGCCGTGAGAAAGGGCAAGCTGCAGCCCAAGTCGAACTGGCAGATGCATGGCGCGGGCGCTGTTGGCGGCCAAACCCTGGTCGGCATTCCGATGGTGCGGCGCCTTCTGGAACACCTTGGACCGTCGGCGGCTGCCTGGCCGTTCGGAACGGGCTGGCGCGCGCTGGACACGGCCGATGTCGAACCCTTGTCGGTGCTGATCGCCGAAGTCTGGCCGTCGATATTCGACGCCAAGCCGGAAGAAGGCGAGTTCAAGGATCAGGCCCAGGTCCGCAAGACGGCTGAGGCCTTCGCCCTGATGGACGAGAAGGGCGACCTGTCGAAGGCCTTCGCGCCGCCCAAGGGGACGTCCGAGGCCGTCATCGCCCAGGTCGAAGGGGAAGAGGGCTGGATCCTTGGCGTGGGGGCCTGACGGTTCCCGACGCGGCGTTCACGCCGCTAGACCTTCGCTAGGGCTCGGATATTGTCATTGGTGAAGGGCACATATCCGCGCCCGTGGAGGGACCATGCTGAAATCCGTTCTGGCCGCCGCGGCGCTATCTCTGACTGTATCGGTGCCGGCTGTTGAGGCCACAGCCGCCCCTGTCGCGGCTCCGCAGCAGGGCTATACCGTCATCCCCGTCGCGCCGAGCGAACGCTCGGGCCGGACCCGCCAGATTCGCTGCAGCGTCGGCCAGATGCGCGAGACGAACTGCTCCTTCACGCCGCTGTTTGGCGACGGCAGCTTCCAGCTCGATGGCCCGGACATCGCCTATCGCCTGATCATCAGCGACGGCGAGGGCTTCCTGTTCGCCGTGTTCAGCCGCGACGAGCGCGTGCCCGTCGGTGGCGCATACCGTCGTGACCAGCGCGACCGGGCCTGCTGGGTCGCGGTGGAAGACTCGCCGGCCCCCTCACGGATCTGCGCGCGCTAGTCGCAGCCATGAAGGGCACCTTCGTCGCCTGTGTGGCGCTGATCCTTCTGGGGGGATGCGCCACCTCGCGCGCGTTCAACGCCGAATCGTCCGCCGCGACCGGTGCCTGCCAGCAGAGATCGGCGGAGGTGTTCGCCATTTCGGGCGAAATCGACCGGCATCTGGCGCAATGTGTCAGTGAAACCTTCGCCGACACGACCCGCATCCTCGCCCTCGACACCACCGGCGGCAGCGTAGAGGCAGCGCTCGACATTGCCGCCGTCATCGAAGGGCGCGACCTGACGATGCGGGTCGAGGGAGAATGCAACTCGGCCTGCGCCAACTACTTCCTGCCGCTCGCCCGTCGCATTGAGCTCGCACCGGACGCCATGGTGTTGCTGCATGGCAGCGTCGATCCGTGGACGATCGACCGGTGGCGCACCCGACAAGACGAGTTCCT
>JADCBH010000298.1 GCA_020253595.1 Brevundimonas sp. | reverse complement strand
CCGACTCCGATCCGCCGCCGCACCGTGATGGCCGGTGCGCTGGCGCTGGCCTGCCCGCTGGCCCGCGCGCAGGCCTTCCCGAGCAAGCCGATCCGGCTGCTCGTGGGCTATGCCGCAGGCGGGGGCGTCGACGCCATGGCCCGCCTGACCGCCTGGGCGCAGGCCAACCCGGAAGGCGTAATCATCGGGCGCGGCTGGATCGAGACGCGCTGGCCCGAAAGCGCCAACGGGGCCCGCTTCCTGACCGCCGCCGATCTGGACGCCGCCGCGCCGGGACGGCTGGTCCTGCTGCAACGCGCCGACGGGCATGCGACAGTGGCTTCGACTGCCGCGATGACGCGGCTGGGGATCACGGGCGAGACACAGGCCCCGTTCGGTGGCGAGATCCTGAAGGGAGCGAACGGCCAACCCACGGGGATGTTCGTCGATGCGGCCGAGCAGCTTCTGGCTCCCCTGATGCCTCAGGCCGATCCGGAGGCGACACGCGCCGCCTATCGCGCCGGCTTCGCGGTCGAGGCTCGTTATGGCTGGACCGGCATCCACTCGATGAGCGTGCCCTGGCGCGACGTGCCCCTGCTGGAGGCGATGGCGCAAGCCGGCGAGGCACCGATCCGCGTCTACAACAGCGTCACGCCCGACGGTGCGGCTGAACTGTTCGAATCTGGTGCCCGTTCCGTCGCCAACGGACGGGTCATCACCCGCGCAGTGAAGTTCTATGCCGACGGAGCGCTGGGATCGCGTGGGGCGGCCCTGCATCAGCCATATTCGGACGCGCCGGAGACCTCGGGCCTGATGCAGGTCACGCGCGAGCAGCAGGTGCCTCTCTATGAGCAGGCCTTGAGGTCGGGCATTCAGCTGGCGACGCACGCCATCGGCGACCGGGGCAATACCGAAGTGGCCGAATGGTACGCCGAGGCCCTGCGCAACGTGCCGCCATCCGAGCGACCGAACGGCGAGGATGTCCGCTGGCGGATCGAACACGCCCAGATCCTGCGCCCGTCCGACTATCGCTGGTTCCACGAGCTGCCGATCATCGCCTCGATGCAGCCCAGCCACGCGATCGGCGACTTCCATTTCGCTCCCGCCCGGCTGGGCGAGGCCCGCCTGGACGGTGCCTATGCCTGGCATAGCCTGGTGGATCGAGGCGTCATCGTGGTGGGTGGATCGGACGCGCCGGTGGAACGAGGCGATCCACTGATCGAGTTCTACGCGGCGGTGGCGCGGCGTGACCTGGAGGGCTTCCAAGGGCCGGACTGGCGGCCGCAGGAAGCGGTGGACCGGGCGACGGCGCTGAAGATGTTCACCCTGTGGCCCGCCTATGCCTCGTTCCGCGAGGACGAGCTGGGCACCATCGAGGTTGGCAAGCGCGCCGATTTCACTGTCTTCAACATCGACCTGATGACGGTTCCCGAGGCGGACATTCCGCGAGGCCGGGCCGTGCTGACGGTCGTCGACGGCCAGATCGTTCATCGGTCCGAATAAGCGAAACGGCCGCCCTGTCTCCAGGGCGGCCGTCCAAGGCTTGCAGGCGGCTCCTGCCTAGAAGCGGGCCGTGAGGCTGATCGAGGCGCTGGAGCCCAGATCGTAGTTGTTGACCCGGATCTTGTTGCCGAGTTCCTGATACTCGTCGAACTCGGTGCCGAGCAGGTTGCGCAGCTCGAGCGCGAAGCCGAGGTCGCGGCCCATGGCCTCGAAGTCCTTGCGATAGACGAAGTCGAGGAAGATGCCCGGCTCCTGGATGTAGTCCGGCTCGCGGCTGCCGCTGACGCCCGCGCCGCGCGCGGTGATGCGCTCCGACACATAGTTGACGATCAGGGTCGCCTGCGACCGGGCCGTGTCGTCTTCCCAGCCGAACTGGGCGTTGACCACATGCTCGGATTGACCCTGCATGCGGCTGCCATCCTGGATGAAGAAGGCCGCACTTTCCGAAACGCCGGCACCGCCCAGGGTGAAGACCCGGTCGCCCGCGTCCACCGTCACTTCGGAGTCGGAGTAGGTGTAGTTGGCCTGGACCAGCCACCGCTTGTTGGCGATGAAGCTCATGCCGCTGTCGGGGAACTCGAAGTACTTCTTGGCCTCGAACTCGGCACCGATGATCGTGGCCTGAGGCGCGTTCAGGAAGGACTGCTGACGCTGGTTGCCGACGTCGACGATGATCGACTCAACCGGATTTTCCAAGTCCTTGTAGAAGATGCCGGCCGTGATGAACTGCTGGCGGGCGAAGTACCATTCCCAGCGGGCGTCCAGGTTCAGGATCTCGGTGTCGATCAGGAACGGGTTGCCGATGAAGGTCCGGTCCGAATCGGGGTCGGTGTAGGACTGGGGCGCCAGTTCGCGGAACTGGGGCCGTCCGATGGTCTGCGAGGCCGCGAGACGCAGCTGCATGTCTTCGGCGAAGTTCCAGGTCACGGTCGCGGCCGGCAGCCAGTACTGCTCCTCGATGCCGGTGCCCGCGAAGGGCGCGGCACCGCCGAACAGGTCGCGCGGCGAGACCGACTGTTCGCCGTCCTCGTAGCGGACGCCGACCGTCAGGTTGACGAGCGGGATGATCTCGGCCTCGACCTGACCATAGACGGCATTGACCGTCAGCTCGGCATCATAGGCCGCCGCGCCGTTCGAGCCGGTGATCTCCTCGATCTGGAGCGTCGTGCCGTTGATGTTGAAGTCCGAGAACAGATAGTCGACGCGCGATTCGCGCTGGTCGGCCGACAGGCCACCCGGCGAGATGAAGCGCAGGTCGCGGCGCTCGGAATCCCGGGTGTTGTCCAGGTGGGCGAAGCCCAGGCTAAACACCGCCTCGCGATAGTCCGACAGTTCCAGCGTGTAGCGGAAATCCGCTCCGGCCGAGAAGACATCGTCCTGCAGCTCGCTGAAGGAGATCAGGTTGCGGTTGATGTCGTGGACATACTGGCCGGTGGCGTTCAGGCCGTAACCGAAGCGGGTTTCGTAGGGCGCATCGCGCGACGTGGTCGCGAAGGCGGCCCGCCAGTCTATCTCGATGGCACCGTCGGCGAAGTCATGCTCGCCGGCCAGTTGCGTCGAGAAGAGCTGACGCACGAAGTATTCGGTGAAGTCGTCGCGGATCACCGAGCCGCCGGCGTCGAAGTCGGGGCCTTCCTGGATCCGGGCTTCCTTGGAGGTGCTGCGGACATAGAAGTTGGTCCAGCGCACCTCGTGGTCCAGGCCCGACAGGGACAGGGCACCGAGGAAGTTCAGCTGGACGTCGTTCTGGGTCGAGGCGAAGGCCTTGGAGGTCGACACCACGAGGTTGGAGCCGGAGAACTGGCCTTCTTCCTGGAAACCCTGACGAGTCTGGCTGCTGTAGTCATAGCCGGCCACGGCGAGCACGCCGAGCGT
>JADCBH010000297.1 GCA_020253595.1 Brevundimonas sp. | reverse complement strand
GTTGAAAGCTGCGCAGACCGGCCTCTTGCCAACCCCACCAACCCCAGCTCAGATCACCCAAGGACTCTCGTTATGGCTGGATGAGAAACGGGGGTCACGTCAGGAGCCAAGGCGATGGCCTTGTTCCTGTAACGTATTGCATCAGGTGAGCTTTTCGTGGCGAATGCAGTGCTTGTCACCGGTGGTGCCGGTTATGTCGGATCTCACGCCTGCAAGGCTCTAGCCCACGCAGGATACACTCCCGTAACATTTGATAATTTGAGTTTGGGCAACGTTGACAGCGTCAAATGGGGACCATTGATCCAAGGCGATACGCGCAACTCAGCATCTGTTACGTCTGCATTGCTAGAATATGACTGTATTGCCGTCATCCATTTCGCTGCACTTTCGTCGATTGGCGAATCCGTCAGCGACCCCGCGCTTTATTATGACATCAACGTCGGTGGGTTGATCGGCGTAATCAACGGCATGCGCGGGGCGAACTGCGATGCTCTGATTTTCTCAAGCACGGCGGCAGTTTATGGCGAGCCGAGGACGAATCCGATCATTGAAACTGAGCCGCCCAACCCGATCAATCCCTACGGCCAAACCAAATTGATTGGCGAACGTATGCTCGCCGACCATGCAGCGGCCTATGGGCTGCGATGCGCAGCGTTGCGTTACTTCAACGCTGCGGGAGCAGATCCTGACGCCGAAATCGGCGAGTTTCGACGGGTGGAAACCCATCTGATTCCCCGCGCCTTGATGGCCTTGCAAGGCTGGATAACCGATTTTCAGGTGTTCGGCGCAGACTTTCCGACACCGGACGGTACAGCCGTGCGCGACTATGTTCACGTGGCCGACTTGGCTGATGCACACGTGAGTGCGCTCAAGTATGTACTGGGTCGGCCTGGCCACGACGTTTTCAATATTGGTACCGGCCAGGGAAGCTCCGTTGCCCAAGTGCTATCGGCCATCTCGCGGGCGACAGGCGTAACAATGACTGCCCCGGGCGGGTCACGTAGGATCGGCGATCCCGCGGTACTCGTGGCGGACGGGTCTCGTGCACGCCACGCGCTCGGCTTCGAGCCTAGCCGTTCCGACCTCGACACCATCGTTCGAACCGCGTGGGCTTGGCACCAGAAGGTTCATCCAATGCGCGTCTAGGCTCGGCGATCGTCAATGGGCCCTTGCTCGCTTCACGCATGGTGCAACAGCAGGCCATCCTCGATGATCCAAGCCAGCCACCTAACGCGGTAAGGCCAAACGCGACCGGCGCTGCGAGCTGGATGCGGTCGGTGGTGCGAGAGGATTTGCATGAACCGGAGAGGGAGTTGGCACCACTACAGACCCGCCATCGCCCCTCGCCACAAATCTCTCTGTGGGCCGGGCGAGACCAGAAAATCCCGTTGTATTACAGGGTTTCGCCGAACCGGCTCCGCACTGCGCTTGCCAGGAAACGGCCGATTTTCTCTCCGAATGCCCGGATAGTCTCCAGACCTCCGCACCGTGGCGATTTAGTGTGGAGCCAAACACCACAAGCCTTTTCAGTTAGATAGTAGCTCGGGTAGCCGAGTGGTTTTTGGAGCGCCTCGGCAACCGGGGCCAACCCAGAGCGAACTGGTGCCCTCAAAACCGTCTGACGGCCCTGGCCGGTCGGGACATCAACCTGCCGCAGCTTGGCGACGATCTCTTCGGGCTTGTGGTGCATCCTTGCCATCGTTCCATCCATCCAAAATGGTCCTCAGACCAACATCGGGGATGGATCACTTAAATGGGGTCAGACCACCTCGAGCAACGCCCGCTGCTCTGCCCAGACGATCGGCGACGGAAATCGCCGGCGGCCCGGTTTGAAGGTAGTCTGATAAGATATTCTGAGGTCCGGCCTGATGAACCGACGAAGCCACCTTTTGGGCCTGGGGGCCTCCATCGTTGGCCTTGCCGCAGGGAGTGCCGCTCTGGCACGACCGGCCCAATCGCCCAGACGGATGCCTCCCCTAACGCCGCTTCAGTGGGTGACGCCGAGGGTCGAAGGTTCCGGCCTGTCCTTCCACACATTCCGAAGCCCGGCCGCGGGCGCGGAGGTCAGCTTCCACATATACGCGCCTCCAGCCTATGCCGCCGATCCGGACCGCCGGTTTCCGGTCGTCTACTGGTTGCACGGCTCGGGAGGCGGAGTCTCCGGCATCTCCCGCCTGTCTTCACTGGTTGACGAGGCCGTCGCGACCGGCCGGGTGCCGCCCTTCCTCCTCGTGTTCGTCAACGGCCTGCGGATGGGGATGTACGTTGACTGGGCCAATGGTCGGGCACCCCTTGAGACCGTCATCGTCCAGGAACTCCGTCCCCACGTCGATGCAAACTGGCGCACGATAGCAACCCGCGAGGGACGATTGCTCGATGGCTTCAGCATGGGCGGCTACGGGGCCGGGCGCTTCGGGTTCCGCTACCCCGAACTGTTCCGCAGTGTGTCCATGATGGGCGCCGGGCCTATGCAGGAGACGCTGGAAAGGACGCCACGCGCCAGTAGGGTTCAGGCGGAAGACCTCCTCAGGGACGTCTACGGCGGCGGCCAGGACCGCTTCCGGGCAGTGAGCCCGCGCCGGTATGCGGAACAGAACGCAGCCACCCTTGCCCGGGACTCTCGCCTGCGTCTGGTCATTGGAGACCGGGACGAGACCCTGGAGAATAACCGGGACTTCCATGAGCACCTGACCCGGCTGGGCATCCCCCACGACTGGATCGTCCTGCCCGGCGTCGGTCACGACCCGATGGGCGTGTTGACCGCCCTCGGCGACCGGCATTGGGCCTTCTATCGGGACGCCTTTGCAGCGGCGGGCGGCTGACGCAAGCTCAGATCCCAGTCTGATCAGATGCCCGCATCCCTTCGATCCGCATCAATCCCTTAGTCCCTGTCCAGCAAGGAATCTGACATGCTTCTCGCTCGCGCTCTGTTGCTGCTGTTGGCGTTCGTATTGCTGAGCCCTTCCGCCCGAGCCCAGGACACGCGGGATATCCAGATAGTCGTCGACGGGACCCCGCGACGCGCGTTGCTTGTCAACAACTTTGGGCCAGGTCAGGCGGTGCCGGTCGTCATCGTCCTGCATGGCGGTATGGGCAGTGCGGAGGCTCAACGCGAGAGAACGGGTTTTGACAGGCTCGCCGTCGCCGAGGGCTTCACCGTAGTTTACGCGCAAGGTACCGAATTAGTACCGGGTCGACACGCCTGGAACACGGGCTTCCTCATGCGCCGTCAGGTCGGACTGGCGAACGACATTGCCTACCTGGACACACTGATTGACCTTCTGATCCGCGATCACAGCGCCGACCCCCGCAGGATTTTCATGACCGGCGGTTCCAACGGGGCCATGATGACACTCGTCTATGCAACCCAACGCGCCGAGCGCCTCGCAGCTATAGCGCCCGTAGTCGGCGCCATGTTCAGTTTCGAGATGAAACCCAGCGGACCGCTTCCGATCATGCTCATCAATGGTGCGCAGGACAATGAGGTGCCGATCGAAGGCGGTTTCAGCAGAAACCCTCTGGTGTCCCGCGCACAGTCAGCGCCTTACATGCCGCTGGAAGATACCGTCGAGTTTTGGGTCGAGGCCAATCGTTCACAAACGCCGCCGTTCATTACGACAACAGGAACCGTGACAACCTCCGTCTACGCCCCGACGCCCAATGGCGCCGTCACGATCTCTGTGGTTGACCAGATTGGCGGACACGGCTGGCCAGGCACGAGCCCAGTTCGCGGGACCAGCAACCCCATCCAGTCCTTTGACGGCGCAGAGCGTGTCTGGGAGTTTTTCAAAACACAGTCTCGGGCCCCCTGATCGACGGTGACGACTGGTTGACCGGACCAGGTCGTTTGCTGCGCCGGGCTCTGTCAGCGCAAACTTAGCCTGGCGGTAAGGCCAACCGGCTAACTCCGCCCGCATGGCCAAATCGACCAACCCGTTCCGCTACTTCGACAGCTCACCGGAGGTGATCCGGACGGTCGTCATGATGTACGTGAAGTACCCGCTTTCGCTTCGGAACGT
>JADCBH010000296.1 GCA_020253595.1 Brevundimonas sp. | reverse complement strand
TACATCGACGCATTGCGCGACCTCGCCCAGTTGATCTGGATGCGAACCGGCGACCCCATTGGGGCTGTCGGACCCGTGGATCAGGCCCTCGTGGGCTCGCCCATGGAAGCGGCGCTGGTCGCCCTGAAATCGGCCATCCTTCTGGATATCGACAGCCCGGAGAGCGCCTATGCCGCCCTGTCATCGGGGCTGGCCGCATCTCCGCCCGTCATCGCTCTGGCAGCAGCAGCTGCAGCGGCCGAAATCGACCCGGCGCTCGCGCTCCGGCATGCCGAAGAGGCTTTTCGTGCAGCACCGGGCGACACCCGGGCCGCAAATGCCCTGTCCGCTGCCCAGCTCGCTTCCGGCCAAGCGGTGGATGCCCTGCTCCGGCTGGACGCCGTGATCGCGGCGCGGCCCCTGGACCAGTATGCCCTTGCCCTGCGCAACGTCGCCTGGCGCGTCACGGGTGATGAACGCGCCCTCTCCTCTGCCGACTACCAGCGTCTGTGCCGCCCGTTTTCCCTGGGACTGGATGCCGAAGGACTCGATCGGGTCGCTTCAGCGCTGGATCGCCTCCATCCTTTCGCCGCCCAGCCGCTGGGCCAGTCGATCCGTTCCGGCGTGCAGGCGGCACTCGATCCCCGCCACGCCGGAGATCCCGACATCGACACCGTCTTCAGGGCGCTGGAAGGCCCGATCGAACGCTACATCGCCGACATGGCCGACCACGATGATGCCATGAGCCTGCGCGCTGGTTCGGGACACGAGATCATCGGTGCCTGGTCGGTGCGGCTGACGGCCGGGGGTCGCCACAGCGACCATATCCATCCCGAGGGCTGGGTCTCGTCAGCCCTCTACATCACCACCCCACAGGTCGATCCGACCGATCCCCGGGCCGGCTGGCTCCGCTTCGGTGCCGTGAGGCTGGGGGTCGGCCTCGAACTTCCCGCCGAGCACTGGATCGAGCCCCGCCCTGGCGTCGTCGCGCTCTTTCCGTCCTGGATGTGGCACGGCACCGAACCGTTCCGTTCCCAGGGCGTGCGCATGACGATCGCGTTCGACGTCCAGCCCGGATGGGGATTAGGGATTAGGGAGTAGGGAATAGGGTCAAGCCGGGCGGTACGGCTTTCCGCTGAACGCCGACCTTTAGTCTCAATCCCTATTCCCTACTCCCTAATCCCTAATCCCTAGATCGGCATCCGCATTATCTCCTGGTACGCCTGGATCACCTGATCCCGCACCGCGATGACCGTCTCCAGGGACGCTTCGGCCGAGGCCACCGCCGTGACCACGTCGATCATCGAGCCCTGCCCCTGAACCGTCTGGATCATCTGGGTCTCGGCGGCCCGCGTCGCCTGGGTCATCTCGGTCATGGCGTTCTGGACCAGCTGCGAGAAGTCGCCGCCGCCCGCTTCGGCCACGGCCCCGCCCGCACTCGCTCCGCCTGTCCCTTGCGCCGCGGCATAGGCCCGGGCCGCCATCAACGGGTTCATCTAGCGGTCTCCGTCAGCGCTTAAGGATATCGAGGGTGCGGCTCATCATCGACCGCGCCGTCTCGATGACGTTCAGGTTGGCCTCATAGGCTCGCTGGGCCTCACGCATGTCCATGGACTCGATCAGGGTGTCGACGTTGGGTCGAAGCACATAGCCCTCGGCGTCAGCGGCCGGATGGCTGGGATCGTATTCCCGCCGGAACTCTCGCTGGTCGGGGCGCACCTCGGCCAGCGACACGCCCATCGCACCATTGATGCGGCGGGCTTCGAACACAGGCACCTGACGCCGATACGGCTCGCCACCAGCCGTCCGCGCCGTGGAGTCCGCATTGGCAATGTTCTCGGCGATGATGCGCATGCGCGATTGCTGCGCGGTGAGCGCCGAAGCCGCCACCTGCATGGGGCTGTTGCGTTGGACATTCCGGCCGTTGATCGGATCAGGCATGGATCAGCTCCTCATCACCGGCCGGGCGGCTTGGTGGCAAGCCGCAGCATGGCCAGGGACTTCTGGTAGAGGCCGATCGCCGCGTCGTAGGCCATCCGGCTCTCGGCCATTTTCAGCATCTGTTCCTCGACCACCACCGCATTGCCGTCGAGCGTGGTCTCGGAATCCGGGGCCGCCTCGGACGTAAAGCGCGCCACGGGGGCCCCGCTGGGTCCACCCACCGGCATGTGACCGGGTCGCGTCTGGGCCATCTGCAACCCGCCGCCCTCGCGCATCGCTGCGGCGAAATCGGTCGGCGCCCTCAGGTCGCGCCCGACGTAGCCCGGCGTGTCGGAGTTGGCGACGTTCTGGGCGATCAGCCGCTGACGCTCGTCCAGCCAGGTCAGGCGGCCGTGGATTTGGCCCAGCAGCGGCAGGTCGGCGACGCCCATCGGTCGTCTCCATCAGCAGAAGGTGGGATGAAAATGCCGGGTGTGTGGTTAACGAGGCCTTATCTCAACGCGGCGTTAACCGATTTCCTTAAGGTTCCGGTCAGTTTCGGGGCCTGACGACCGCATGAACTTCCTGGATCTCCTGCGCGCCCTGTTTGGACTGGCGTTCACGCTGGGCCTGATCGGCCTCGCCGCCTGGGCCGCGCGCCGCTATGCGCCCCAGCTCATGGCGCGCCTGAACGCCGAGCGCGGCGAGCGGCGCATGACCGTGGTCGAGACGCTGGTGCTCGACCCCGCTCGGCGCCTGGTTCTTGTGAAGATCGACAACGAGGAGCGCGTGCTCCTGCTCGGCGAGGGCAAGGAGCTGATCGAGCCCAAGGGGGCGCTGAAATGAGGGGCGAACCCATCGTCTCCTCCCCGTCCGCTTCGCGGATGGGGAGGTGGCTGCGAGCTCTTGCGAGCAGACGGAGGGGTTCTGGCTGCCGCGAAGAACCCCTCCGTCACTCCGCTTCGCTTCGCGCCACCTCCCCATCGCTGCGCGACAGGGAGGAGAAATGGTGGGTCATCCCCACCCGTGCCGAACTTCTGCGCGCGCTGAAGCTTTCGGCGCTCGCCACGCTGATCTGTCTCGCCTGGCCCATCGCCGCCTTCGCCCAGGACGCGGCCCAGGCCGCCGCTTCCGGTTCGGCCATCAACATCGATCTCGGCACCGGGGCCGGTCTGACCGAACGGGTCGTCCAGTTGGTCGGCCTGATGACCGTCCTGTCGCTGGCGCCCTCCATCGTCATCATGACGACCAGCTTCGTGCGGATCGTGGTCGTCCTGTCGCTGCTGAGGACCGCCCTGGGCATGCAGCAGTCACCGCCGAACGCGGTCCTGGTGTCCCTGGCCCTGTTCCTCAGCGCCATCGTCATGGCTCCCACATGGCAGGACGCCTATGATTCGGGCATCCGGCCCCTGATGGATCAGGAGATGGAACTGCCCCAGGCGTTCGATCTGGCGTCAGAACCTGTGAAAGATTTCATGCTGGCGCAGGTGGAGCCTGAAGACCTCGCCCTGTTCACCCGACTGAGCCAGCTGGAGACACCGACAAGCGCGGACGAACTGCCGCTTCGCGTGGTCATCCCGGCCTTCATGATCAGTGAGCTCAAGCGGGCCTTCGTGATCGGATTTCTCCTTTTTGTTCCGTTCCTTGTGATCGATCTGGTGGTCGCCAGCGTGCTCATGTCCATGGGCATGATGATGCTGCCGCCGGTGGTCATATCCCTGCCGTTCAAGCTGATCTTTTTCGTGCTCGTGGACGGCTGGAGACTGGTCGCGGGAAGCCTCGTCGAGAGCTTCCGACAGGCCTCCGGAACCGGCTAGGGCCCGCCCTGAAAGGGTTTCAGCGCCATTCCCGCTTGCATTGTCCGGGGAAAGGCGCGTTGATCCCTCCGTCATCGTCCTGGGAATCAGGGCGAGCTAATTCGGGAAACGACCCACAATGACCACTCAAGCTGAACTCATCGCCGCCGTCGCCAAGGATGCCGGTGTCTCGCAGGCCGACGCCGGCCGCGTTCTGGAGGCCATCGTCAAGAACATCCACAGGTCGCTGACGGCTGGCGGAGACGTCCGCATCTCCAACCTCGGCGTCTTCGACACCGCCGCCCGCGCTGCCCGTGAAGGCCGCAACCCGGCCACCGGCGCGACCATCAAGATCGCCGCCTCCAAGGCCGTGCGCTTCCGCGTGTCCAAGCCGCTGAAGGATGCGGTCAACAACTAAGCCGCTTCAGCCGGCCGCGGGTCTCGCGGCCGCAGGAGCCTGAGCTTGAGCACGGGCGGGGGCCGCAGGGCGGTTCCCGCCCGTCGCTTGTGCGGCACCGGCCTGTGCGCCGCCGGTGCGCTCCCTGAGCTGAGCCTTCATCTGGGTGATCCAGCCGGTGAAGGTATCCGCAGACGCCGTCAGCCCGGCGAAGTCCTGGGCCCGGGCGGTGCCCCCCGACCCATCCAGCCCGTCCAGAGCAATCCGCATCGCCGCCCCTGATCGCGCGTTGGCGATGAAGGGCGAATAGTTCCGCGACAGCCGACCCAGAGCGGCGGCGTCCTGGGCCAGCGAATACCCCACGCCCGCCCGGATCACGCGGCTTTCCTCGTCCGGCGTCAGGGCACGCGCGGTGTCGGTGTGGCGCTCGCCCAGCCGCGCTTCATAGAGGGCCGCGGCCCCGGCCCAGTTCTCCTGCTTCCACAAGATGTCGGCCCGCACCCCTTGCGCCTCCGCCGACCGGTCATCGCCCAGCACTTCCAGGGCGTGGTCGAACCGGCCCAGTTCCATCAGCGCCCGGGCCTCCAGCGCCCGCCGCTCGGCGTTCAGCGCGGTGGGCAGAAGTGTGGTGCGCGAGTCCCAGATCGCCTGCAGCGCCTGCTCCGGCTGGCGGTCCATCAGAAGCACCGTCGCCAGCGTCGTCGCCACTTGGGCCTTGGCCACGCCTTCCAGCCGGTTGTCGACCTGGTATTTCAGAAGCTCCGCCGCCTGATCCAGCAGATCCACATCGACCAGCCGTCGCGCCAGACGCCGCACCATCTCGTCCCCGTCCGCCCCCACCGGCGTCAGGTCGCGGAAGTCGTAGAACAGCGCCAGCGCCTGCACCGGCTGCAGCCCGTCAGCGGCCCCGTCCAGGAACAGGGTCTTGAAGGCATTGGACAGATCCAGCTGCAGCTCGGCCGCCCCCGGCAGGTTCGCCAGCCGGTTGCCTGCCCGCTTCAGGGTGTCCATCGCCTCGCGATAGCGCCCCTGCGACAGATAGAGGTCGCCCAGAGTGCGGATCACCGCCAGCTCGGTCGCATCGCCCCGCCAGCGCCACTTCAGTTGCTCCAGCTGGGCTGCGGCGACATCGGCCGTCATCGTGCCCTTGGCCATCTCCAGCTTGATGACGCCCAGCTTGGCCGGGGTGGCGATGCCGTCCAGCGGCGCACGGGCGATGGCCCGGTAGACCGCCAGCGCACGGTCGCTCTGGCCTTCGATCTCGCACAGTCGCGCCTGCACCAGCCGCGCGGTCAGCTGATCCGCCGCCGGCGCGTTCTGCGAGAAGCTGTAGGCAAGCAGCGCGCGGGTCGCGTCCAGGTCACCGGTCTCCAGCGCCGCCATGGCGTGGGCCGCGCCGAACCGCGCGCGCCAGTCCGCCGGGAACTGGTCGATGGCGGCTGCGCCCGCCGCGAACGCCTGACGCGCGCCCACCCAGTCGCCCTGCTCGGCCGCGATCCAGCCCTGCCACACCTTGGCCGAGGGGTCGCCCGCCAGTGCGCCAGAGCCGAAATCCAGCGCGGCCTCCTCGACGCGGCCGATAGAGGCCCGCGCGGCCCCGCGCAGCCCTCTCAGTTCCGGCTCGCCCTGCAGGGAGGGCGTCTGGGCGAACATGGCGTTGACCACGCCGATCGCCTCGTACCCCAGTCCCGATCCGACCAGGAACCGGATGTAGGCCAGCCTTGCCGCGATCGGCGCGCGCGGATTGTCCGATGCGGCGATGGACTCTTCCGTCGCCCCGTCCTGCAATCGCCGGTGCCGTCTGGAGAAGCCCTCGTCGCCCACCGCTGCCCAATCGGCCAGCACCAGGGCAGGGAAATCGGCCTTCCTCGGCGTCTCCGCCTCGACCGGCGCAGAGGCCTCCAGCCCCATCGACGGTGGCGACAGAGTCAGGCCGCCGGGCCGCCCGAGGGTCACCAGATCGCCATCGGCGCGGATCGTCAGATCGTCAGTCGGCGTCTCGACCGCCAGGCCGTGGGCGGTCGGCAACAGCGTCAGGTCTACGGTCTGGCGACGATCCCCGAACCCCTTGCCGGGAGCCAGCGCGGTCACCGCGGCGAATCGATCCCCCACCATGGGGTCGGTCAGCCAGACGGTCTTGGTCGCCCCGGCCATGGTGGCGACCAGGGACGTCGCCCCGGCGTCATCGCGATCGACCGTGACGCCCGATCCGCCGCCACTCGGTCCGCCGATGGTGACGCTCCACTGGGCCCCCTGGCCATTGGCGGTGACCGCCAGCCCCTCTGGCGCGGCGATGCGGATGGCGGTGTAGTCAGGTCCCACAGCCCAGCGCGCGTCCGAGGCCGGCCCCAGGTCGCGGGCCTGGCTCATATCCATGCGGGCGGCGGTGTCGAAGACGACCCACACCGCCTCGCCGCGCCGGAACACCGCCGCCCCGACGGGCGCGGCCCAGCCAAACGTCAGGGTGACGCGCTCACCGGCCTTCACCGCCGTGACCGGTACCGCCCCGCCTGCGGGAACCGCGCTGGCGGCGGTCGGCGGCGGCGTCGCTCCGGCGGGATAAAGGTTCAGGAACACCGCGCCGTCGGCCATGCCGGAACGCGCATCCGCGCCTTCGGCCAGGGTCATCACGATCTCGGTGGCGTCCATCGTCGCCCGGGTCTGGACGTCGTCGACGCCCGGCGGCGGATCGACCCTCAGGCGGCTGACGTCCGGGGCTGCGGTCGTGCCGATGCGGACGATGACCGCCTGACCCTCGCGGCGGATGCGGGCCCGGCTGCCCACGACCCCGGCGAACTCCACCCGGGTGAAGCCGTCATTGGCCCCGACGCGAATCGTGACCGGATCCAGCGCGGCGGCGGCCTGCTCCTGCGCCAGCGCCGGCAGGGCCCCGGTCAGGACAGGGGCGAGCGCGATCGTCCCCGCGACGCCGAGCGCCGTCGAGGTCCGTCCAATCGCGGTCCTGGATCGCGCGCGGGCCATATCGACCCTGAATCGCGCAATCGCCCTTTCGACGCGGTTAACGGGGTGTGACTGAACGGCACTTGATGCGTTGGGCTCAAAGGCAGACAGGAGCCCGCATGACCGATCCCGCCCCCCACGACTGGCCCCGCCTGTCGACCCTCTCGACCGGGCTGCGCTGCCGCTGCCCGCGCTGCGGCAAGGGGCCGCTGCTGACAGGCTTCCTCACCATTCGCGACGAATGCCCCGTCTGCGGTCTCGACTTCGGCTTCGCAGAACCCGCTGACGGCCCGGCCTTCTTCGCCATGAGCGCGATCGGCGTGGTCGGAATGATCGCCTTCATGGCCTTCGAGTTCACGGTGCGACCACCCCTCTGGGTCCACTTCACCATAACCTTTCCCCTGATCGCTCTGGCCTGCGTGCTTGTGCTTCGCCCGTTCAAGGGCTGGCTCGTTTCCGAGCAGTACATCCACAAGGCCGCCCCGCCTGAGTGGGAGAGCATCGGCAAGCACGGAGACTGACCCCGGTCCTCACCCTCCCCCTCGGGGGTCGACGAAGGCTCGCATGCGAGCCGAGGAGGTGATCGCGCAGCGATCGGGTGGGGGTGGTCCTGGACTGCCCTCGACCTTCATCACTCCGTGTTCCGAGAGCCGGAAAAACCCTTCTCCCTCCCCTTCATGGGGAGGGTGGTCGGCGCGCAGCGACGACCGGGTGGGGTGCGGATGTGCGGAGTGCGATGTCCTATTCGGACCCCACCCTGGCTCCGCTGCGCTCCGCCGTCCCTCCCCATGAAGGGGAGGGAGAAAGGCGCGCTATTGTTCCCAATCATCCAAACTCGCCCGGATTCCCCCAATGAATCCAACGCCAGTCTCGATTGAGACGCCCTGAGCTCGCCCTCATTGGGAATGGCCCTAGACTCTCTCCCGGTTCCGTCGCGAGGGAAGGGCGCAAGGCCTTGCGAGCTTGCTGCGGCGGAAGCGGTTGGAGCGGGAGCTCCGGATCCGTTTGCCAGGGGCT
>JADCBH010000295.1 GCA_020253595.1 Brevundimonas sp. | reverse complement strand
TGGCCGATTGTCGTCCCTCCCACCCGCCGGAAATGCTAGGTCAGACTGTACACCCGGGAGGCGACATTGCGGATCGCGATACTGACATTCGATGGCTTCAACGAGCTGGATTCGTTCATTGCGGCCGGCATCCTGAACCGTATGCGGGCCAAAGGCTGGCAGGCGCGCATCGCGGCCCCGACCGCCGAGGTCGTTTCGATGAATGGAGTGGCCATTCAGCGCCAGGAAGCCTTGGAGTTCGCTGGGGAGGCGGACGCCGTGCTGATCGGCAGCGGAATCCGCACGCGCGAGATTGCGAATGATGCTGCCTTGCTGTCGCGGATCAAGCTCGATCCAACGCGCCAGCTGATTGGTGCCCAGTGCTCCGGCACTCTTCTGCTTGCTAAGCTTGGTTTGATCGGAAGCCTTCCGGCCTGCACCGACCTGACCACCAAGCCCTGGGTCGTTGAGGCAGGTGTCGAGGTCCTAGACGCGCCGTTCGTCGCGCACGGCAATGTGGCCACCGCCGGGGGGTGCCTGGCATCACAATACCTTGCAGCTTGGACGATCGCGCGGCTGTCGTCCCCAAAGGACGCGGCTGAGGCCATCCACTACGTCGCGCCAGTTGGCGAGAAGGACCGGTGTGTAACCGGGGCGATGGCCGTCATTGCTCCGTTCCTGGAAGCTGCGCTGGCTGCCTGACTTAGGCCAGCAACGCTCGCGTCGCCTCTTCGACATCGCTCTGACGCATCAGGCTTTCGCCGACCAGGATCGCGCCGGCACCGGCCTCGGCCACGGCAGCGACGTCGGCGGGGGTGAAGATGCCGCTTTCGGCGACCAGCAGGGCGTTGGGCGGGGCCAGGTGGGCCATGCGGGCGGTGGTCTGAAGATCGACCTCGAAGGTGCGGAGCGACCGGTTGTTGACGCCGATCAGCTCGCCGCCCAGCGAGGCGGCGCGGGCCATCTCGGCCTCGTCGTGGGTCTCGATCAGGGCGTCCATGCCGAATCGACGGGCCTCGGCCAGCAGGTCGGCGGCGAGCGAATCGTCGATCATCGACAGGATGATCAGGATGCAGTCGGCGCCGAGCGTCCGGCTCTCGGCGACCTGCCAGGGGTCGACGAGGAAGTCCTTGCGCAGGCAGGGCAAGGCGACGGCGGCGCGGGCGGCGACCAGATAGGCGTCGTCGCCCTGAAAGCTCGGTCCATCGGTCAGGATCGACAGGCAGGCGGCGCCGCCGGCCTCATAGGCGCGGGCCAGCGCGGGCGGGTCGAAGTCGGCGCGGATCAGACCCTTGGACGGGCTGGCCTTCTTGACCTCGGCGATCAGGGCGGGGCGGCCGGGCTCGGCCTTCTTTCGCAGGGTGGCGGTGAAGCCGCGCGGCATGCCGGCGACCAGGGCCTCGGATTCGATCTCGGCGAAGGGGCGGGCGCGTTTCCTGGCGGCGACGTCCTCGCGCTTGTAGGCGGCGATCTGCTCGAGGATGTCGGTCATGCCTCCGGGGCCTCTGCGGGGGCAGAGGTGATGCGAGCCAGGGTCTCCAGCGACCGGGCAGCCGAGCCGTCGTCGATGGCGCGGGCAGCCAGCGCCACACCGTCCTTGAGATCGGCGGCGCGGCCGGCGACGACCAGGGCGGCGGCGGCGTTCAGCAGCACGACATCGCGATAGGGGCCGGGGGCTCCCGCCAGCAGGGCGCGCAGGGCCGTGGCGTTCTCCTCAGCGTCGCCTCCGCGCAGGTCGGCGAGCGTCGCGCGCGGCAGGCCGGCCTCCTCGGGCGTGATCTGGAAGCGTCGGACAGTTCCGTCCTTCCACTCAGCGACGTCGGTCGGGCCGGTGGTGGTGAGCTCGTCCAGGCCCTGGCCGTGGACGGTCCAGGCGCGGGTGGCCCCGAGGCGGCCGAGTACCTCGACCAGCGGTTCCAGCAGGCGGGGATCGTAGACGCCCATGACCTGACGTCGGGCTCCGGCGGGGTTCGACAGGGGGCCGAGCAGGTTGAAGACGGTGCGGAAGCCGATCTCGGCCCGGATTGGCGTCACATGGCGCATGGCCCCGTGATAGGCGGGGGCGAAGAGGAAGCAGATGCCGGCCTGATCCAGAGCCTGCTTCTGGCGCTCGGCCGGGGCCATGAGATCCACGCCGAGCGCGGCCAGCACGTCGGACGAGCCGGACTTGGAGCTGAGCGCCCGGTTGCCGTGTTTGGCGACCTTCAGGCCTGTGCCCGCGAGCACCAGCGCCGCCGCCGTCGAGATGTTGAAGGTGTGGGCCCCGTCGCCGCCGGTGCCGCAGGTGTCGATGACGTCGAAGGGGGTCTCAAACGGGGCTGCGGCCGAGCGCATGGCGCGGGCGAAGGCGGTGATCTCGGGCACGGTCTCGCCCCGGATGCGCAGCGCCGTGACGGCGGCGGCGACCTGGGCCGGGGTGGGCTCGCCGCGCAGGCAGGCGGCGAAGAAGTCCTGGGCCTCGGCCTCGGTCAGAACCTGTCCGTCGACCAGCTTGGCCAGCAGGGGCTTGATGGTGTCGGACATCAGACGACCGCGAGGCGGCGAACGTTGGCCAGGTCCAGGAAGTTCGCGATCAGGTCGTGGCCATGCTCGGTGGCGATGGATTCCGGGTGGAACTGGACGCC
>JADCBH010000294.1 GCA_020253595.1 Brevundimonas sp. | reverse complement strand
GTGGTTGTCCTTGACCAGGCTTGGCCAAGGGGGCAGTGGGTGGGCATGGAGCCCGACGAGAAAAAAACGAACGGTCGTTCGCCTGCCGGTGAGCAATCACATGCTGCGGCTGTGGAAGGCCCGCTCGTTGTCGATGAACTGCCGAAGGCGATCCGCCTGCGGAACCTCGTGAAGCAGCAGGTGCTCGACGCGGGGATGGTGCAGTTCACCCCGCGCACCGTGCAGGCGCTGCGGCTGGCCATCGCACGAGGCGTGGCCAACGCCACCCCGCTCGCTGTCGAGGCGATGATGGGGCGGCGCAAGTGGTCGCATCAGCAGGTGCAGCTCTACCGCACGATGCTGGCGAAGGTCGTGCCCGACCTTGAGGCGAAGCTCGTGCAGGGGGAAATCCTGCACCGCCACGTTGGGGAACTCTCGAAGGAGGACCTCTTGCGGTTGGTGACCGAAGAGGGCTGACCCGCAAAATCCCCCACAGTCGAGGGCCGAAACTCAGGCTCCCTCGGCATGACGCACCGCATCCGAGCTGCGATGCGCCATGCGGAGGGGGCGGCCGAAGCCGCCCCGCCCACCTCTCAGCCGCGCTTCGCGCGGCTGTTGGCCTTCTTCGCCAGCTCCGCCTCGATGCGCTCGAACCGGGTGGTCGTCTCGGCGCGGAAGCTCTGGAAGTCCGCCGCGAGGGCGTTGATGGCCGCGAGGGTCGCGGACACCTTCACGGGCTTGGCCTCGGCCGCAGGCGCGGCGGCGGGCTTCGCCTTCGCGGGCTTGGCGGCGCGCTCGCTGTTGCGGGTCTCGATCCACTTCTGGTTCGCGGCCTTGTAGGCCGCGGCGGCAGCGGCGTCGCCCGAGCGGGCCTTGTGCAGGAGCACGAGGTTCGCGAGGGGGTACGAGCCGTCGAGCACGAGCTTGGCGCGGCCGGCGAGGCTGGCGCGGTCGTCGCCGGCGCGGCGGCGGATCTCGGCCTCCTGCTCGGGCGTGGCCTTGCCGGCGAGCATGGCGGCGACGAGGGCGAGGGTGGACGTGGTCATGAGTGCGTTCGCGGACATGGGTCGCTCTCCCGTCCGACCGTGACCGGGATGGCCACCGTCGTCGGACACCCCGAATTCATCTTCGATCGCGCCTGCGCGCCGGCGCGTCACCCGCCCCCGGGCGCCCCCGGTCCCGCCGATAGGGGTGTCACGAGTTCAGCCTCGCCCGGCCACCCGCACGGCTATACCAATTTCAAAACCGAGATTTCCTTGAGCAGGCCCGCGCTCCGCGCGATGCCCGCTCCATGCAGATCACCCCCGCCATGGGCCAGAAGATGGCCTCGATCTTCCGCTGGGCGCGCGCCAACGGCCGCTCCGCCGAGGACGCCGTCGCGCTCGCCACCGGTCGCGCCAAGGCGCCCGACCCCACCATCGTCCCCGCGACGCCCGCCGAGATGGAGGCCGTCCAGCGCATCTTCGACAAGCGCGTCCGCGCGCTCCGCGCCGAGGGCAAGCTCGGCGACCACATGCGCCCCCGCTGGCAGTAAGCCCATGCCCCCGCGCCGCGTCCTCTCCAAGCACGGCAAGACGCTCTCCGAGCACGGCCGGCGCCGCGCCGGCAAGGCCCCGCCCGCCCCACCCGACGAGGCGGTCGACGAGATCCTCGAAGCCGCCGCCATCCCCGGCATGGCCGACGCCGGCTCCGCCGGCGACCCCATGGCCGCCATCATGGCCCTGCTCGGCGCCTCGCCCGAGGCCGCCCCACCACCCCGCCTCACCAAGAAGGACGCCGCGCGCCAGCTCCTGCGCATCAAGAACGCCGAAGAAACCCTGGCCGGCTTCGCCCAGGAGATGCGCCACATCTACACGCCGCCCGAGCGCCTCAACGACCCGTTCCCCTCCTACCAGCTCGAGCTGATCCGCCAGCTCCAGTGGGTCCTCGACACGCCCGGCGCGCGCCTCCTGGTCACCATGCCGCCGCGCCATCTGAAGACGACGCTGGCCTCCCACCTGCTCCCCGCCTACGCGCTCGGCAAGCACCCGCGCTGGCAGATCATGCAGGTGACCTATGGCCAGGAGTTCGCCCGCGACTTCGGCAAGATGGTCAAGCGCATCGTCGACGACCCGCTCTACAAGCAGACCTTCGACAACACCCGCGTCGACCCCTCCGCCTCGGCCAACGACAAGTGGGCCACCACCGACGGCGGCTGGTACTTCTCCGTCGGCATCGGCGGCGTGGCCACCGGCCGCGGCGCCAACCTCCTCATCATCGACGACCCCATCAAGAACCGCGAGGACGCCGAAAGCATCCTCTACCGCAACAAGGTCTGGCAGGAGTACGTGGCCACCTTCTCGACCCGCCACCTCGAAGGCGGTCGCACCGTGGTCATCCTCACCCGCTGGCATCCCGACGACCTGGCTGGCCGCCTCATGGCCTCCGAAAACTGGACCACCGAAGGCTGGCGCCACGTCAACTTCCAGGCCATTCGCACCATCGACACCGAGATCGAGATCCCCCGCCACGACCTCCCGCCCGAGGACCCGCGCCACCTCACCAAGGAGCAGTACCACGCCGCCCCGGGCCACGCCCGGATGGCCAAGCTCTCCAAGGAGGTCGCCCTCTGGCCCGAGGTCTACCCGCTCGACCGCCTCCGCCGCCAGAAGGCGCTCGACGAGCGCGAGTTCGAGGCCCTCTACCAGCAGTCCCCCTTCATCAAGGGCGGCAACCTCATCAAGGACAGCTGGTGGCAGTGGTTCGACCGCGACGAACTCCTCTACCAGCAGCTGCGCATCTGCGCCCCCATGGGCATCAAGCTCCAGCGCCTCGTGATCGGCGTCGACACCGCCTTCAAGGACAAGGAGACGAACGACCCCTCCGTCTTCGCCACCATCGGCCTCGCCGAAACGGGCGACATCTACATCGCCGACATCATCCGCCAGCGCCTCCTCTACCCAGACCTCAAGCGCCTGGCCATCCAGACCAACGCCCGCCTCCGCGGGCGCGGCCTGGCCGGCTTCTACATCGAGGACAAAGCCTCTGGCCAATCCCTCATCCAGGACCTGAAGCGCGAGCCGGGCCTCTCCGTGATCCCCCACAAGATGCCGGGCGACAAGGTGGCCAAGACGCGCTCCGTCTCGCCCCTCATCGAGGGCGGCCGGGTCTACCTCCCGCGCGAAGCGCCCTGGCTCGAAGAGTTCGTGCAGGAATGCACCGCCTTCCCCAACGCCACCCACGACGACCAGGTCGACGCCCTCACCATCGCGCTCGACGCCATCAGCCGCATCTCCCTGACCGACGTCCCCCAGGACTTCGCCGCCCCGCTCACCGCCGGCTAC
>JADCBH010000293.1 GCA_020253595.1 Brevundimonas sp. | reverse complement strand
TGATCGGTCAGACAGGAGCCGGCGTCTGCAAACAGGCTTTCGAACACCCAGCGCATGGTGAACACGGTGGGGCCGGCATCGATCCCCGCGCGCCCCGCAGGGTGAACCTGGCGCATCTTTCCGCCGGGCGTAGAGGCCTTCTCCAGAACGATCACACGGCGACCCGCGCGGGCCAGATCAATGGCCGCGGCCAGTCCGCCCATACCGGCTCCAATGACCAGAACCGGGTGTTCAGTCATCCGCCACCGGCCAGCTTGCCGAGCCGCGAGCCGGACTGACCGATCTTCCAATAGTGGTAGAGAATCAGGCCCAGACCAACGCAGAGCGGTATCGCCCAGAGTCCGGGATGCAGGGCGAGTTCAGGCATGAACCGGACCGCGCCGAAAGCAAAGAAGGCTGTGTAGACCGAGATACCGGCACCCACGATCCCCTTCACATGCTCCCTCAACCAAGCCTTTGGCGGTGGGGTCGGGTTCAGCATGTGCAGAAGGTTGGTCGCCACAGTGGCGAAGCCGATCACCGAGGCCGCTGCAATCAGCGGCTGACCGGTCAGGGTACCTTCAATGACGCAGGTCAGGGATGTCAGTCCCAGCAGAGCCTGCAAACCGAGATTCATGCGAGTCCGGTTGCCGGCCGGATTGCCCTTGTTCTTCAACACCTCCCGACCATAACTGGCCAGGTTCACGGTCAGGACGCCGAGATGGAACATCAGCACGCCGAAGACGCTGCGCACGAAAACTGGATCCGTCAGGTGAGGATGGGTGCCCAGCGGATCATACAGCGTGCAAAGCGAAAGCAGGATGGCGATCAAGCCAGCGGCGAGGATCGAGTTAGCAAAGACGCGACCCCAGAGACGATGAGCCGGAGATCCCTTTCGGCTCAACACGGGGACCCAGAAGCTCACCAGACCCACAGTGCCGAACACCACATGGACTGCGATCAGACTCTTGAACAGGAGATACATGGTCGAGCCTTGCGGACGGCGGCATCTGGCGGTCTGTTCATCCTTCAGCGGAGCCGTTGAAGATTCAAGGGATCAGAATGGGCAGCGGGGAAAATCTCAGATGACGCTGCCCCATGGAACGGATGCGCCAGCCCTCTACGTCCCGCCCGGGCCGGACCCGCTGCCGCCGCTGGCTGCCCTTCTGCGTACGGCCCTGAGCGGAGAGGGCAACCTGCTGAGCTTGCTGCCCGCATCGGCCTACAAGGTTCCGTTCGGCCCCCTGGGCTACTCGCGCCGCTTCATCCTGATCGTCAACGATCCCGAACACATCCGCTCCGTGCTGGCAGACCCCGAAGATGTGTTTCCCAAGAGCGACCTGATGGTGGGGGCGCTGGAGCCTCTCGTTGGCGACAGCATCTTCGTCTCGGCCGGAGACCGCTGGCGGGCACAGCGCAGGATGATTGACCCCTCCTTCTCCCACATTCGGCTAAGCCTCGCCTATCCGGCGATGGCGGCGGCAATCGACGACATGGAGGCGCGCCTGGACGAGCGTTGTCGAACCGGGGAGGCCTTTTCCCTGGACATGATGCTGAGTCAGCTGACGGCCGACATCATCTGCAGGACCGTGTTTTCCACCTCGCTGGCCAACGATACGGCGCGGGATGTGTTCGAATCCTTCGCTGTCTTCGAACGTAGCGTCGCTCACGTCGAGTTGCGTCGATTGATCTTCGACAAGGCCTTTTCAGCGATCCCGCAGAATCCCGCTGTTTTGGAAGCGTGCGCCCGCATCCGGCACCATATCGGAACGCTGCTGGACCGGCACCACGCGGCGGGGGCCAGCTACGAAGACATCACGGCCAGCCTGATCGGGGCCAGGGATCCGCAGGGCGACGCGGCCTTCACGCGAGAAGAGCTGATCGACCAACTGGGCGTCTTCTTCCTGGCCGGACACGAGACGACCGCCAGCGCCCTGACCTGGGCCTTCTTCATTGCGGCCATGCGCCCCGAAGTGGCAGACCGGATAGAGGCCGAAACGCGCGAGCACGCACAGGACCAGTCGCTATCCTTCGAGCAGACGCGACATCTCACCTATGCCCGAAATGTGTTTCGCGAGACGCTTCGGCTTTATCCGCCGATCACGTTTCTTCCCCGTGTGGCGCTGAAGCCGGTCAAGTTCGGTCGGTATCAGCTTAGGCGCGGCTCGATGGTGATGATCGCGCCCTGGGTCGCCCATCGCCACAGTGCCCTGTGGAAGAACCCTCATGCCTTTGACCCGGATCGGTTCCTGCCCGAACGCGAACATGAGATGACGCCCGGTGCCTATATCCCCTTCGGGATCGGTCGACGCGTGTGTATCGGTGCAGCCTTCGCCACCACGGAAGCGACCTTGATCCTTGGACGCCTCCTTCGACGTTACCGGTTCGTCGTCGAGCGTCCGGAGCGGGTACGACCAGTGGCACGCCTGACAACCCGTCCTGCAGAGGAGATTATGGTGCGAATCCAGCGGACGGAGGGTGCCGCATGACGCCTGGTACAGTGCTGATCACCATCGGCCGGTTGCCCAAGGCGCTGGACTTCGCCCGCGCCTTCCATGCTGCCGGGTGGACTGTGATCGTCGCAGAGCCCTTCCGCCATCACCTGACGGGGGCGTCCAACTCCGTGGCGAAAAGGCGCGTGACCCCCGCCCCCTCGGCGAGCAAAGCCGCGTATCTCGAAGCCCTTGGACGGATCGTTGTCGAAGAGGGCGTGGATCTGGTGTTGCCCCTTTCCGAAGAGACGATGCACGTTGCCCATCTTCGCGACTGCCTTCCGGCCGGAGTGAGCGTTTACGCTCCGCCGGTCGAGCAGCTGCTGGCGCTTCATGACAAGGCGCGGTTCGCTGCACTCGCCGCATCCCTGGGGCTTGCGGTCCCTCGCACCGCCGTCCTTGGGAGCGCCGAAGCTAGGGCTCTGGCAGAGACGAGTGATTATGTCGTCAAGCCGACCCTTTCATGCTCGGGTCGTGGAATAGTCTTTGGGCGAGCCGGGACGACACCCTGCCCCGCCAGCGCCGATGCGCAACAGATTGTACAGCAGCAGATTCGCGGGCCGCACTTCAGCACCTTCTCGATCGCCCATGGCGGCAGGGTGAGCGTCACCGTGATCTATCGCGGACTCGTCATGTCCGGCACGGTCGCAGTGGCCTTCGAACGCGTCGAACATCCCGCCATAGCGGCCTGGGTCGAGGCCTTCGTTGAACGCACCGGCCATACGGGATTCATCTCGTTCGACTTCATCGTGGACAGCGACGGGCTTGCCCAGGCCATCGAATGCAATCCCCGGGTCACCAGTGGTGTTCACTTCATCGAGACACAGGACCTTGCGGCCTCGACCCTCGACCCGGGTGCCCCCTCGCCTCGACTGCGGGCCACGCGAGAGATGCAGCAGTTCTACCCGACCCTGACCGAGACCCAGGGCTCCGTATTCCAGCCTGCCCGTTTTGGTCCCAATCTCGCGACCCTGATTAGGGCGAAGGACGTCAGCTGGAGCGCGGCCGATCCGTGGCCCTTCGTCACAATGCCCGTGACGTCCCTCCAGATCATCCTCGCATCCATCCGCGAGGGTCGGTCCTTCGGGGAGGTGTCGACACGCGACATCAGCTGGTTCGAGTAGGCAGGCTGAAAAGCCCGAACTACCAGGGCATCCGAGGCATCCGGAATGGCAGCAGGCAACGCACGGCCGGATTGCTGAACCGGTCGAGCATGAGACTCTCATGCCAGATGGTGGCCGGCCGCCCGAGGATGTCACCCGACAGGGCCGAGCGGGAATAGAAGGGTGTGTCTTCCAACGTTCTCGTAACCGTCATCGGACCTCCGGCATCCCCGCGGGCATGGCGCGGCACGCCCCAAACGGTCCGCGGCAAGGCCCGGGCCGGCGGTGCCTCGATCCGCTGGATCTCACCGTTCCGGCTGACCCGCAGGGCCAGTTCATGCCGCTCTCCGTCGAGGCGATCGACGTCATAGAAGAGCAAGGCCTCGTCCTGTGTGTGCGCCCGTGACCAGTCCCAGCGACGGAAGCGCACTTCCAGCGGCTCGCTGCCATGATTGGTATCAAGATACCCGTCACCACTCCACGAGAGCCCGGGTGTGTCGAACGACACATCGACCCGGGCACGCGGGGCGAGCGGCCGCCAGACATGCTCCTGAGCCGCATCGAGGGCGAAGGCGCGACCGGTAAGCGCCTCGGGTCGCAGGCGGATCGTTCCCCGCAGTCGTTCAGGCAGGGGGCTTGTAATCTCATCAATCCTGGCGGTCAGAACGCCGCCTTCCCAGGACAGGCTGCTGGGACCGATGGTGATGTGGCTGGCATCCCGCTTCAATCGTCGCTCGGGCCGCTCGGTCATTGCCCAACGGCCCGCCCCGCCATCGAGACGGTACAGAGCCAGGTTGACAGCGCAGTGATTGAACGGGTCCGCCCAGCCCGACCAGGCATAGTAGGGCGAAAAGACACTGCCGATGAAGGTGATCAGCGTTAGACCGTAGCGCCCGTCATCGCTCTGGGCGTCCATGTACCACCACAGATAGCCACCAGGGGGTACATCGGCGTCGAAACGGGGAGCCCCGTCAGGTCCTGCACCGCTGAAGGTCGGAGCCACCGACGCGCGGCGGGCGGCTCTCGAGTAGCGCACCCAAGGCGGATCAAGGGAGTCGTAGAACGCGTCCCTCCTCTGCCAGTTTGCCGTCTCTTCTTGTCCGAACCGGGTCGCCGTCATCGTCTTCTAGCGCCTCGCTGCCGGTGAACCGGCCTACCCTGAAGCGCATCTCGCATCGTTTCGAGCGAACTGACAAGATTGATTGACACTTGAGTGTCAACTTTTGTTGTCACTTTTCGACCTTCCAATGCGAAGGACCCGGCACAAGGGTGCCGGGTCCAAGCAGGCGATCAACCTGACCGACCCCCTAGTCGCGGGGTTCTATCGTAAGCGCATAGGCACCCGACTGACCCGGCGCGAAGCTGCGTGCGCGGATCACATAGTCCCCGTCCTCCTCGACTGACCAATCGACCTTGGCATGGGTGTCCGAGAGACCATCGTCGTCCGAGACGACGGTCATCCAACTCCCGTCCTGATCGCGACCGATGTCGATGAAGGTGTCGAACTCGTTCGAGACCATGGTCAAGCGCAGCTTGTCGCCCGCCTTCACGCTGATGCGATAGGCATCGTAGAAGCTGCCGTCCTCGGCAATGGCGTCGTCCTCGCTGAGGGTGCCGCGCGCAGTCGCCCCGACGATGATGCTGCCCGGGGCCGGCTGAGGCCCACGATCGATCAGCTCGAGTGAGTACAGTCCGTCCGCGTCGGTGAACAGCGGACCGGCTCTCAGGATGAAGTCCCCCGTCGACGGAAGGATGTAGTTAAGGCGGGAATCCGTGCCTTCGCCCAGCCCGTCGTCGTCGCTGGCGAGCGCATAGAAGTCGCCTTCCGGGCTGCCGATCTGGAGGAAGGTGTCGAAATCGCCCGAGCGCATGATGACCTGGATTCGGTTTCCCTCCTGTCCAGTGATGCGGAAGGCGTCGAAGCCGCGGTTGTCATCGTCGCGCGGATCGCTGCTGGAAATCTCGCCCTCGATTGTGGCGCCGAAAGCCAGCGGCGTGGGGTCGGGATCGGGAACCGCTTCGGTCAGTGTGATCTCATAGTCCCCTCGGCCATCCTCAGAGAAACCTCGGGCATGGACGGTGTAGAGACCATCTCCCAACAGGGTGTAGGTCAGGCGCGAGTTGGTCCCCTCGCCCGCCCCGTCATCATCCGAATCGACCAGATACTGGCCGCCACCCTCGCCCGCATAGAGGTCGAGCCAGGTATCGAACTCGTCCGAGCTCATGGTCACGATGACCCGCTGACCGGCACGGCCCTCGAAGGTGTAGCCGTCGGCGATCTGACCGGCGTCAGTTTGGCCGTCACCGTCCACCAGCTGGCCGTCGATGGTGGCACCGATGCCAATCGCCTGGATCGATATCGGCGGCGGCGCTTCAGCGATGCCGATGGTGTAAGCGCCGGTCTGTGTCCCGCTCAGCGGGGCTGCACGGATCAGATACTCGCCATCCGCGGGTGCAGTGAACACCAGATAGGAGTTCAGGTCGCCGCCGCCCGGCCGATCATCATTTGCCGCCAGCTCTTCCCAGAGCCCGCTCAGGGCCATGCCGCCGACCCGGACGATGGGATCGAACGCATCGCTCTGAAGCGTCACGGCGATCCGGTCGCCCTCGCGCGCGGTGAAGCTGTAGGCGTCGTACAGATAGCTGGAGAACTGATCCGCACCGTCGTGTTCCGGATCGGCGTCAGAAATCGCGCCGTCAATGGTCGAGCCCAGGCGGATCGGGGTCGGACGAGGCGGCGGCGGGGCCGGGCCGCGGTCGAT
>JADCBH010000292.1 GCA_020253595.1 Brevundimonas sp. | reverse complement strand
GTCGACGCCCTCCACCCCGGTCGGCAGGCGCGGCACGCCGTCGAAGTCGCCGCCGATCCCGACGTGGTCGATGCCCGCGACATCGCGAACGTGCTGAATATGGGCGACCACATCGGCGATGCCGGTCTCCGGCACAGGATTGGCGGCGTCCCAGGCGTCCATGCCCGCACGCACTGCGGTCGGATCGCCGGGCTCAAGCGCTCCGAGCCGCGCCTGTTCCGCCGCTCGGCCCGCGCTCCAGGCGCGGAAGGTCTCGGAAATGAAACCGGGGACGAAGGTGACCATCACCACCCCGCCATCCTCCGGCATCATGCGCAGCACCGCATCGGGCACGTTCCTGGGATGATCGGTCACCCCGCGCGCCGAGGAGTGGGAGAAGATCACAGGCGCATCCGACACCCGCATGGCGTCCAGCATGGTCTCTTCCGACACGTGGCTGAGATCGACCAGCATGCCCAGCCGGTTCATCTCGCGCACCACCTCCTCGCCGAAAGGCGACAGGCCGCCGTGGCGCGGCGCGTCGGTGGCGCTGTCGGCCCAGGTTGTGGTGCGCGAATGGGTCAGGGTCATGTAGCGCACGCCCGCCTCATGGAACTCGCGCAGCAGGCCGAGCGAATCGTCGATCGAATAGCCGCCCTCGATGCCCATCAGACTGGCGATCCGCCCCGCGCGATGAATGCGGACGACATCGTCGGCCGTGGTGGCCAGCTCGAACACGTCCGGATGGGCGGCGACCATGCGGCGGACCACGTCGATCTGTTCGAACGTCGCCTTGGCCGCCTCGACCGGCGTCAGGCTGGCGGGGACGTAGACCGACCAGAACTGACCGCCGACGCCACCCGCCCGCAGGCGCGGAATGTCGGTGTGCAGGTTGGTCGTGGCGTCGAGATTGGTCGAGAGGTCGACCGCGTGAGGATCGGAGCCGTGCCCCTGCCGAAGCGCCCAAGGTAGGTCGTTGTGGCCGTCGATCAGAGGCGTGCGCTCCAGAATGCGCCGGGCACGGGCCTCCCCGTCCTGGGCGGCCGCCGGCAGGGCGAGGGCGAGGGAACAGACCGCCAGCGTCAGGGCACGGAACATGGATCAGCCTCCGGATATCGATGGGGCAGTGTTGCAGACCTGGTCGCCCGCCGTCACTCCCCCAGACTCAATCGCCCGATCAGGACCGCCGCGCGCTGGGCCTGACGGACCAGGCTATCTAGATCGGCCCATTCGCCCTCGGCGTGCGCACCACCGCCAGCGACCCCCAGCCCGCCGAGCGTATCGACGTCGGCGGCCACAAAGCCGCTGTCGGCCGCGCCGCGCCGCGCCGGATCGAAGGGAGCCATCTCGGGCAAGCCAAGGTCCCGGTTGACCTGATTGAGCCGCTCCAGAAGCGCCGAGTTGCCGGGCGTCGGGGCCATCGGTGGATAGCTGTCCTCGGCGAACACCAGTTCGGCGGTCGTCCTCGGCAGGTTCTGCGTCACGATCTCAGCCATGCGGGCACGGACGCGGGCGTCCTGCTCGGGCGTCAGGGTGCGAAGGTCGCCACGCGCGACGGCCGTCTCGGCCACGATGTTGGTCTTGCCGGACGCCTGCACACGGAAGCCGTCGGCGTCGATCTCTGCAGGCGTGCCACCCGCCATGACGCCGACGTTGTAGGTCAGGTTCGGCTCGGGCAACTCGCGGCGGAAGGCGTCGAGAATGCGCGCCATCTCATAGATGGCGCCATAGCCGAGCGTGTCGTTGAATACCCCGCTGGAATGGCCGGTCTGACCGCCGGTCGTCAGCGTCCAGCTTGAGGAACTGCGCCGCGCGATGGTTCCGAACTCCGCCCCGTTTTCGGTGGCCAGATTCTCGAACTCGAGCGCATAGTCAGCGACCCGCCCGGCCTCGATCAACTCGCGCCGTGCCACCTCCAGCGGCGCGCCCGGCCGCTCCTCGTCACCGGTCAGGAAGACCGTGATGTTCGACCCCTCAAGCGTTCCGGCCGCCTGCATGGCCCGGAGTGCCGCGATGATGACGACCACCCCACCCTTGTCGTCGCCGACGCCGGGTCCCGTGGCGCGCGCGCCCTCGCGCACGAAGGTCTGGAACGGGCTGTCGGTCTCGAACACGGTGTCGAGGTGGCCGATCAGCAGGACATTCTTTCCACCCCCGTCATGGGTGGCGACCAGGTGGCCCGCCCGACCGGTCTCGCTCATGTCGAGCCACCGCACCTCGAAACCGAGCGGCTCAAGCTCGGCCCGGACCATCTCTGCGACGGCACGGACGCCTTCAGCATTCAGGGTGCCCGAGTTCTGGTTCACCAAACGCTCGAGCAGATCGATGTGCCGGTCGTGCTCGGCGACCACCGTCGAAACGATCGTCCTCTCGGCCTCGGGTGTCTGGGCCATGGCGGTCCCGGCGAGCAGGAGGGTGGCAACGGCGGACAGAAGCAAACGCATGAACGGTCTCCGGAATGCCGACACCCTGACGAACACGGGCAGCCAGGTAAAGCGCGCGGAGGACGAGGTGACGTGCTCGCCGAAGCGTGGTTCAACACGGCCATGAGCCAAGCCGACATCGCCCCTACCCCCTCGCTGGATCAGAAGAAGGCCGAGACCCGCGCCTGGTTCGAGACCCTGCGCGACCGCATCCACGCCGGCTTCGAAGCGCTGGAAGACGCCGCGCCCGCCGACCTTTTCCCCGGTGAGCCCGGACGGTTCGTGCGCACGCCCTGGACCCGGCATGAGGGTGGCGGCGGGGTCATGGGCATGATGCACGGCCGTCTGTTCGAGAAGGTCGGCGTCCATGTCTCGACTGTCCACGGCGAGTTTCCGGCGGACTACGCCAAGAACGTCCCGGGTGCCGAGGAGGACCCGAGGTTCTACGCCACCGGCATCAGCCTGATCTGCCATCCGGTCAGCCCCAAGGTGCCGGCCGTGCACATGAACACCCGCTTCATCGCCACGACCAAGAGCTGGTTCGGCGGCGGTGCCGACCTGACACCGGTTCTGGACGTGGAACGGACCCAGGAGGCCCCGGACACAGTTGCCTTCCACGCCGGCATGCGCGCGCCCTGCGACGCCCACGATCCAAGCTGGTACGCCAAGTACAAGCAATGGTGCGACGAGTACTTCATGCTGCCTCACCGGAACGAGATGCGTGGCATCGGCGGCATCTTCTACGACCACCATGACAGCGGCGACTATGCGAAGGACTTCGCCTTCACCCGCGATGTCGGCATGGCGTTCCTGGATACCTATTCCGCCATCGTGCGCGGCCGGATGACCGAAAGCTGGACGCCCGAGGATCGCGAGGAACAGCTGATCCGCCGCGGCCGCTATGTCGAGTTCAACCTGCTCTACGATCGGGGCACGACCTTCGGCCTCAAGACCGGCGGCAACGTCGAGTCGATCCTCAGCTCCATGCCGCCCGTGGTGAAGTGGCCCTGACGGACCGGTTTGCCGGAAAGTCGAGCAAGTCTGGCATGGGGATCCGCACCTTCCTGCTGACCTTGCTGGCCATGCTTGTCGCAACGCAGACGGCTCTCGCCCAGGATACGCGAGACCTGAACCGCAGCGGCAGGGGTCGCCTGCCCGACTCGGGAGCCCGTCTCGAGGCCCAGGCTCTCGCGGATCGCGCAGGGTTGACCTGCCGCGTCGTGAACGCGGTGGCACTGGGTCGCGACATCGACGGCAACCGCCAGTTCGAGGTCGCTTGCGAAGAAGGCCGAGGCTACCGGCTGATCGCCGGAGCGGGCGTCGAGGCGCTGGACTGTCTTGTGCTCGCGACCGCCGACCGCGCCTCGGGTGTCGGTGAAGCGGTCGGCCGGGCTTGCCGACTGCCCGAGAACAGGGACAGTTCCGCCGCCTTCGCCCGGCTGGCCAGCGACGCAGGGCTGACATGCCCGGTCGACGCCGGCGCGGTCGTGGGGCGCTCACAGGACGGCGGCACGGTCTATGAGATCGGCTGCGCAGGGGCGGCGGGGGCCTGGATCGAGCAAGCCGGAGCCGACTGGCGCGTCACCGACTGCCTTGTGGTCGAGGCGCAAGGCAATGCCTGCCGCTTCACGACGCCGGCGGAGCAGCTCGCAGGGTTTGCCGCCCGGCTACCGACCGGGGCGATTTCGGGCTGTTCGCCGACCCAGGTCCGATTCATGGGACGCAGCCCAACCGCCGCCTACTATGAGGTTCAGTGCCAGACCGGTGCCGGAGCGGTCGCAGCCTTCGGTCCGGGCGGAGAGTATCGGGAGACCATTGCGTGCCCGGATGCCCGACTGATCGGCGACGGCTGTCAACTGGCCACAGGCCCCTCGTCCCGGGGCGACTGACGACGCGGTTCAGGTCGCGAGGAAGCGTCGAATCCAGTCCGCGACCGAAGCCCGATCATCCTCTGCCTCCAGGCTCTCCAGCGCGCGATCCACCACCGCCGTATCGATGCGCCCGCGTCGACCTTC
>JADCBH010000291.1 GCA_020253595.1 Brevundimonas sp. | reverse complement strand
GGCGCCGTGGTGGCCGGGGCGCTGATCATTCCGCTGGTGCTGACGGTCCGGCTTTCGCTGTTCGCCCATGCGACGCTGGGACGGCGGCAGATGGTGTCGCTGAACAGCATGGGCATCGCCTACGGCAGCTTCTGGGCCTTGCTGCTCGGGCTGATCATCGTGAACCTGCCCAAGATCGGGTTGTTTGCCCTGATCGCCGGCGGAGTCCTCGGCGGCGTGACCGCGAGCGTCGTGGGGGCCATCACGCTCGTCGCCGTGCAGTTGCCGCTGACCATGGCTTTCCTCGGTGCAGCCTATCGTCAGCTTGAGTACTGGTCGCCAGAGGAGGGTTCGGCGTGAGGCGGGGATTTTCGATCGGAGCGGCGGTTGCAGCCCCCTTCAGGCTGGCGTTCGGCAAACCGCTGTCGACGCTGGCCTGGGGGCTGGTGCTGATGGTTCCGTCGATCGTGGCTGTAGCGGCCTTTGCGCCCTTGTTCACCCGCGCCCTTGAGACCGGCGACCCGGGTGTCCTGGCCACCGACGGGACGATGGGCGATTTCGAGAGCTTCAGCCAGTTCGTGGAGTTTCAGGCCTGGAGCGGGCTGTCCAATATCCTGGGCCTTCTGGCGATGCTGCTGGTCACGACGGCGGTGATCCGGGCGGCGATGGCGGGGCGGCGCGGAGACGGCGCGGCCTTCCTGAGGTTCAGCAAGGACGAGTTTCATGTGGCGGTGATCGCCATCGCCATCATCGTGGGGACAGTGGCGGCGTGGATCCTGCTGGGACTGCTGATCCTCGGCTTCGGCATCGCGGCCGGGGTGTCGGGCGGCGAAATGACCTGGTCGGCCCTGGTCGCAGTGGGAATTGGCCTCATCGGCGTTTTCGTCACCCTGGTGCTGTGGGGCCGACTTTCGCTGATCGCTCCCGCGGCTGTGATCCTGAAATCGCTCGCCTTCGACGAAGGTTGGAAGGCGGGGCGAGGACAGACGGGCCGGCTGTTCCTGTTGATGCTGACCCTGTTCGCGGTGACGATCATGATCTGGCTGGCCCTGGTCGTCCTGATCATGGTCGCGGCCCTCGTGCTGGGAGCCGGCATGGCGCACATGGGCGACTGGGAGGCCATTGACGATGCAGCGGTCGAGGCCTGGATGCTGGCCCAGCTGGAAAATCCCTGGCCCATGATCGGGATTGGCGCGCTGCTGCTGCCGGTGCTGGCGTGGATCAGCGGCTTCTCGCAGGCCTTGTGGACGGCGCCGTTCGCCGTGGCTACCGAGGGACTGGTTCAGCGACCGGAGACGGCCGGGGCTGACGCGGACACTGCAAACCCCTAGGGTCCCCAAAGCAGGGAAATGGGAGTCGCCATGAGCTTTTCAGCCACAGAGGCCGCGTTCGAGGGTTTTCGCATTGTGCGGCGCAATCCGCTGGCGATCCTGTTCTGGGGTCTGGCCTATGTGATCTTCTTCGTCGCCTTTTTCGCGCTCGTCGGCGGTCAGTTGGCCACGATCATCGCCCAGGTTGAAACGTTGCAAGGCAGCGAGCCCGATATGGCTCAGCTGCAGGCGCTGGGCATGAGTTATGCGACCCTGCTCGGCTTTGGCCTGCCGATGGGCCTGATCGTCGGCGCGGTGTTGAGCGCGGGCGTGGCGCGGGGTGTGCTGTTTCCCGCCGACAAGGCCTTCGGTTACCTGCGGCTGGGGGCCGATGAGCTGCGTGTGATGGTCGTGAACATCATCCTGGGGATCGTGATTGGCATCGGCTCCTTCCTGCTTTTCACGGCTGTGATCTTCGGGGCGACACTGGTCGGACAGTCCAATCAGGGGGCAGGCGTCCTGACCGGCGTGCTCCTTGGCCTGGCCGCGATCGTTCTGCTCTGCTGGATCTCGATCCGCCTCAGCCTGGCTGTGCCGATCACCGTGGCCGAGAAGCGCATCGCACCCTGCGCGTCCTTCGCCGTCACCAAGGGCAAGGCGCTGCCGATCCTCGGCATGGCGGTGATCGCGGGCATTATGTCCTTCCTCGTCAGCCTGCTGGGCAGCATCGTCTCCCTGCCCGTCGTCATGATGACGGGCGGTGGACTCGATCAGCTGGCCACCATGGACGGTCTGTCGACGATGCAGATCGTCCAGGCCGCAGGAGTCGGGCTGCTGGTCTGGGGCGTTCTCAACGCCATCGTTTCGGCGCTGCAGCTGGCGGTGCTCTATGCGCCCTTCGCCGCAGCCTATCGGGACATCAAGGGCCTGCCGCACGAGTGATCGCATTCGGCCGTCATCCTCGGACCTGATCCGAGGATGACGGAGCGGTTGAAGGTCAGGCACTGACCTTCTTCCTCGCCGTTTTCGGCTTGGCTTCCGGCAGCGCTGCCACCCGTGCGCGACGGCGCTGTTCGTGGCGGTCCAGCACTTCCTTCAGGTACTTTCCGGTCCAGCTGGCCTTGTTTTCGGCGACCTGTTCGGGCGTGCCCACGGCGACGATCTCGCCCCCCCCGTCGCCGCCTTCGGGACCGAAGTCGAGAAGCCAGTCGGCGACCTTGATGACATCGAGATTGTGTTCGATCACCACGATGGTGTTGCCGGTCTCGACCAGTTCCTGAAGCACCTCCAGGAGCTTTCTCGTATCCTCGAAGTGCAGGCCGGTCGTGGGTTCATCCAGGATGTAGAGGGTCTTGCCGGTCGCGCGCTTGGACAGTTCCTTGGACAGCTTCACCCGCTGGGCCTCGCCGCCCGACAGGGTGGTGGCCGACTGACCGACCTGGATGTAGCCGAGGCCGACGCGCTCCAGCGTCTTCATCTTGTCGCGGATGGACGGCACGGCCGAGAAGAAGCGGGCGGCTTCCTCCACCGTCATGTCCAGCACGTCGGAGATCGACTTGCCCTTGAACACGATCTCCAGCGTCTCGCGATTGTAGCGCTTGCCCTTGCAGACGTCGCAGGTGACGTAGACGTCGGGCAGGAAGTGCATCTCGATCTTGATGACGCCGTCGCCCTGGCAGGCCTCGCAGCGCCCGCCCTTCACGTTGAAGCTGAAGCGTCCGGGTTGATAACCGCGCGCCTTGGATTCCGGCAAGCCCGCGAACCAGTCGCGGATGGGCGTGAAGGCCCCCGTGTAAGTGGCTGGATTTGAACGCG
>JADCBH010000290.1 GCA_020253595.1 Brevundimonas sp. | reverse complement strand
GCCAAGCTGGGCAGCTGGTACCTGCTGATGATCATTTCGGTGGTGCTGGTGTCCCTGGTCCATCGGCCGGAGGAGGAGCCGCGATGAGCGACGGATGGGAGCAGTCTTCCGACGCCTGGATCGCCTCCCAGGGCGAAGAGGGCGACTTCGGCCGGCGCTGGGTCATGGACGCGCCCATGCTGGAAAGGGTGCGCAGGCGTCCGTACTGGCGCGCGCTGGACGTCGGCTGCGGCGAGGGGCGGTTCTGTCGGATGCTGAAAGCCGAGGGGGTCGAGGCCGTGGGCATCGACCCAGCGACGGGTCTGATCGACCATGCCCGCCGTCTTGATCCCGAGGGCGACTACCGCGTCGAGGCGGCCGAGGCCCTGGGGTTCGATGACGGAACGTTCGATCTGGTCGTCAGCTATCTGTCGCTGATCGACATTCCCGACGCGGCCGCCGCGATCGGGGAGATGGCGCGGGTGCTGGCCCCCGGCGGCCGCCTGCTGATCGCCAACCTTGCGAGCTACAACTCGGCAGGCGATGTGAACGACCTGGGCTGGTCGACCCTGTCCGATGGCCGCCGCGCCCAGGCGATGGACCACTATCTGGAAGAGAAGGTCGCCTGGATCGCCTGGAAGGGCATCCGCATCCAGAACTGGCACCGCCCCCTGTCGACCTACATGACCCTGCTGCTGGATCAGGGCCTGCGCCTGACCCACTTCGCCGAGCCGAGAGCCGATCCGGGCGGCGATCCGCTGCGGGCGGCGCACTACAACCGCGCGCCCTGGTTCATGCTGATGGAGTGGGAGAAGCCCTCGCTCAGTCCTGGGTCAGGCTGAGGACATTGCTGTCCGGATCGGTGAAGAAGGCCACCTGCGCCTTGCCGTCCGGAGACGTCCAAACTCCGTCCGTGTCCTGGCCCATGCCGGGATAAATGGTCATTTCGACACCTTTGGCCTTCAGCGCGGCGATCGTCGCGCGGATGTCGGAGACGCGCCAGCCGAGCACCGGGTGACCTCCGGCGGCATGGTCGGGGACGTGGGTGATCCGGAGCGTCGCCCCGTTCAGGTCGAACACGGCCCCGAAGCCGTCGTCCACGATGAAGCGCAGCCCCAGAGTGTCCCGATAGAAGGCGTCCGAGACCGTGCGGTCCCGCGTCAGGATGAAGCTGATGGCGGTGGCGTCGGCGGGCAGGCTCATGGGGGTCTCCGCGATCGGAACGCCCAAGCTTAGCACGATCAGGGATGGCGCGTCGTCAGCGCCGCGATGTCCGGCCGTTCCCGCTCCAGCAGGGGCTCCACCGGTGTGCCGATGTGGATGAAGCCCGCGACCCTCTCCTCGCTCGTTGCACCGAACAGGGCGGCCGCTTCGGCGTCATAGCTGTACCAGTCCGTGATCCAGCTGGAGGCGAAGCCCAGCGCGCCGGCCGCGTGCTCGATGTTCATGCAGACCGCCCCGGCCGACAGCACCTGCTCCCACTCCGGCTTGGAGGCGGGCCGTGCGGTCGAGAGAACGAGGATGGTGACCGGCGCGGCCGTCAGCTTGGACAGCACGGCGGTCGCCTTGGCGGGCAGGGCCTTCTCGACCGCCATGGCCGCCAGTCTTTCGGCGATCTCGCCCCGGGTCTGGCGGCCGAGAACGACGAACCGCCAGGGGGTCAGCTTGCCGTGATCCGGGCTGCGCGCGCCCAGCGTCAGGATGAGGTCGATGTCGGTTTCGGACGGTCCGGGATCGGCCAGGCCCTGCGCCGGGGCAGAACGCCGGACCGCCAGCCGCGCCAGGGTTTCAGGCGAAGCCGTCGGCGAGGGCAGGGCGGCACCGAGCGGGACGAATGAAGGCAGGGTCATGGCCTTCAGCTAGGCGATCGGAGGCTTTCGCGCCATAGGAGCCGCATGAGCGAGGACCCCTTCGACGCCGACCGCCCCCGTCCGGCCTGGGACGACGGCCGCGTGCGCCCGACGTGGAGCGATGAGGGGACCGAGACGGTCTTCGACAATCCCTGGATGCAAGTGACCCGGCACAGAGCCACCGCACCGACCGGCTCCGGCGCCGACTATGTGGTCATGCGACCGAGGAATCTCGCTTGCGGTGTCCTGCCCGTCCACGGCGTTGGAACGGTGACGCTGGTCGGCCAGGCGCGGTTCCCGCTGAAGAACTATTCCTGGGAGATGCCGGAGGGTGGCGCGCCGTTCGACGAGGATCCGCTGGACGGCATCAAGCGCGAGCTCGCCGAAGAGACGGGTCTGGTGGCGCGCGGCTGGCGCGAAGTGCTGCGCATGGAGCTGTCGAACTCCATAACCGACGAGCGCGCGATCGCCTGGCTGGCCTGGGACCTGACGCAGGCAGAGGCCCGGCCTGATCCGACGGAGGTCATCGCGACGGTGCGCGTGCCCTTCATGAGCCTGATCGCCGAGATCGACCGGGGATCGGTGCGTGACGCCTTTACCGTGGCGACGGCGCTGCGCGCCTACCATATGGCGCGGGAAGCCCTGCTCCCGGGCTGGCTGGCCCATGCCATGCTGACCCGGGTATGATGGGCGAAACGGAGGGGCGCATGCCCAAGCTGGAAGTCGTTGCCGCCAAGCCGTCCCTGTGGCGGGATCTGCGCCTCGCGGCGGAGGAGGCTGCGCGTGCCGAGCCGCATCTGGGCTCTCTGCTGAACGCCGCCGTCCTCTCGCACAGCGACCTGGCGGGCGCGTTGAGCTTCCAGATCGCAAGGAAGCTGGGCGACGCCGAACTGGCGGCCATGAGCGTGCGCGAGGTGTGTCAGTCCGCCTTCGCCGCCGATCCGGCGATCGTCAAGGCGGCCGAGGCGGACCTGCAGGCCGTCTCGGAGCGCGATCCCGCCATCAAGTCGCTGCTGCAGCCCTTCCTCTATTTCAAGGGATACCAGGCGCTTCAGGCCTGGCGCGTTTCGCACTGGCTCTGGACCGAGGGGCGCGAGACGCTGGCCTTTCATTTCCAGAGCCGGATTTCGGAGCTGTTCCAGGTCGACATCCATCCGGCCGCGCGGATGGGATCCGGCCTGTTCCTGGATCACGGCACGGGCATCGTCATCGGTGAGACCGCCGTGGTCGGTGACGAGGTCTCCATGCTGCATGCGGTGACGCTGGGAGGCACCGGTGCCGAGCGTGGAGATCGTCACCCCAAGATCGGACGGGGCGTCCTGCTGGGGGCCGGGGCCAAGGTGCTCGGCAACATCACCATCGGCGACTACGCCAAGGTGGCCTCGGGTTCAGTGGTGCTCAAACCCGTGCCGGCCGGTTGCACGGTCGCGGGAGTGCCCGCGCGGCTGGTCAACTGTCCGACCGACGCGACGCCTGCGCGGACGATGGACCATACCCTGGCCGATATCGTCTATGACTTCGTGATCTAGGGTTCACTTCGCGAGTTACCGCCTCTAGGGTCCGCGCCTTCCAATCAGACTAGCTGAGGCCGCCGTGACCGAAGACGATATGAAGCGCATCGAGACGCACCTGAAGCGCACCTTCAACACCGGCGGCATCATCGTGAAGGCCCGAGGCAAGGTCTCGGACTCGGCCGAGGTCTATGTCGGCGATGAGTTCATCGGCGTTGTCTTCGCCGACGAGGACGAGGACGGCAGCTTCATGTTCGAAATGGCCATCCTGGCCGAGGACCTGCCCGCCGCCTGATCGGCTTGCGGCGCAAATGAAAACGCCGGGCGGATCACTCCGCCCGGCGTTTCGCGTTTCTGACCAGAGCTTTTAGCGCTTGCCGAAGATGAAGTCGGCGATCCCGCTGAGCACGCCCTTCTTGGGCTCGGGCGCGCGGGCGGTCTGTGCCGGGGCGGCGGGAGCCGCGCTGGCGGCCGTCGATGCCGGAGCGGCGGTCGCCGCCGGAGCGGTCGTCGCAGCCGCGGCGGGCTTGGCCGGCGCAGCGGCAGCCGTCGTGGTCGCGGGCTTGGCGGCGGCCGTCTTCGGAGCGGCCTTAGCAGCGGGCTTGACCGCGGTCTTCGCAGCCGGCTTGGCCGCTGCCTTGGTCGCAGGCGCCTTGGCGGCGGGGGCAGCCTTCGCGGCCGGAGCCGCCTTCGCCGCCGGCGCGGCCTTGACCGCAGCCTTGGCTGCCGGCGCCTTGGTCGTGGCCTTCACAGCGGGCGCGGCCTTGGTGGCCGGGGCAGCCTTCGCCGCCGGAGCCGCCTTGGCAGCGGTGGTCTTCACCGGAGCCTTGGCGGCCGTCTTGGCCGGGGCCGACTTCACGGCGCCAGCCTTGGCTGCAGGAGCCGTGGCGGCCGTCGTGGACGATTTCGCAGTCGACTTGGGCTCTGCTTTCGGCTTGGAAGCAGCGGACGATTTGGACGCGGCAGTAGACGGTGACTTGGCCATGTATTCCCCGACCCCTCGGTTAAGTGAGACACGGCCGGACGGGCAGGTGCCGGACGCGTGCGTGATTGTATCGATTCGCGATGATAGCGGGGTTTGTTGAATGTCCCAAAGCGCAGTTCAGATCATCGCGCGCGGGCCTCGCGCCGTGGCGGAAAACGCGGCGGCCGCCATCGACGCAAACCCCATGCTGGAGGGGGCGACCTACTCCATCCTGGAGGAGGACGAGGATCGCGGTCTCTGGCGCATCGACGCCTTCCCGACGTCGGACGAAGAGGCCGAGGGCCTGCGCGCCGTGCTGGCGACCTACGGTGATCTGGTCGTGACGACCGAGGAGCTGGTCGACGCAGACTGGCTGGCCATGTCCCTGTCCGGCCTGCCGCCGGTCCGCGCCGGGCGGTTCTTTGTCTATGGCGCGCATGATCGTGGACGGGCACCAGCCTCGACCGTGAACCTGCGCATCGAGGCGGGCGCCGCCTTCGGCACGGGTCACCACGGCACGACGACGGGCTGCCTGATGGCGTACGACGACCTGCTGAAGCGTGAGCGGTTCGATCGGGTGCTGGACGTCGGCTGCGGCACGGGTGTGCTGGCCATCGCGGCGGCCCGGACCGGCAGCCGAGTCGCGGTCGGCACCGACATCGACCCGGTCTCGGTGCGGATCGCCAATGAGAACGCCAGCCTGAACCGCGCCAAGTGCCGCTTCTTCCACGCCTCGGGCCTGGACGACCGCCGCATTCGCGCCGAAGCCCCCTATGACCTGGTATTCGCAAACATCCTCGCCCCGCCGCTGGTCGCCCTGTCGCAGGACATCAAGCTGGCGTTGCGGATCGGCGGAGTGGCCGTGCTGTCGGGGCTCCTGCGGACGCAGGAACGGCGGGTGACGGCGGCCTATCTGTCACGCGGGTTCCGGCTGGAAAACCGCATTCGTCGCGACGCCTGGAGCGCCCTGGTGTTGAGACGGGTGGGGTGACGGCGTAAGCGGAGGTCATGCGCCAGACCTTCGACGAAACCACCGATCCGTCCTTTGGGGCGAAGCATCTTCCCCTCGTCCGCGCCGCCATGGCTGAGCAGGGGCTGGATGGCTTCCTCGTGCCTCATGAGGACGAACACCAGAACGAATACCTGCCTGAGGCCAACGATCGCCTGGCCTGGCTGACCGGCTTCACGGGCTCGGCGGGGGCCGGTGTCGTGATGAAGGATCGTGCCGCTGTTTTCACCGACGGCCGCTATACGGTGCAGGTGAAGGCCCAGGTCGATGCCGGCCAGTTCGAACTGCGCGACCTCGTCGACGGCGGCGTGCCCGCCTATCTGGAAGAGGCCCCCAAGGGTGCGGTGATCGGCTACGACCCCCGCCTTCACAGCCCCGATGCGCTGGCGACGCTGCGGCGCGCGGCGGCCAAGGCCGGGGCCGAACTGAAGCCGGTCGAGACCAACCCGGTGGACCTGGCATGGGGGGCAGAGCGGCCCGCCCAGCCGACGGAACCGGTCGTGCCCCATCCCGAGCGCTATTCTGGCGAGAGCAGCGCGTCCAAACGTGCCCGCATCGGACAGGCCATCGCCGGCGCGGGTGCTGACGCAGCCGTACTGACCGCTCCCGCCTCGATCGCCTGGCTGTTCAACGTGCGCGGTGGCGACGTCATCCGAACGCCTCTGCCGCTGGCCCAGGCCATCGTCGAGACGGACGGTCGCGCGCGGCTGTTCCTGGACCCCGCCAAGGTGACGAACGAACTGCCCGGCTGGCTGGGTGACGCGGTGTCATTGGAGGCACCTGACGCCCTGCCGTCCGCGCTGGATGCCCTGTCCGGCCGTCGCGTGCTGGTCGATCCCGGTCAGTCGTCGGCCTGGTATTTCGACCGGCTGAACGCGGCGGGTGCGAACGTGATCGCGCGGATGGACCCCTGCACCCTGCCGCGCGCGACCAAGAACGCCATCGAGATCGAGGGCAGCCGTCAGGCCCACATCCGCGACGGTGCCGCCCTCGCGCGTTTCCTGCACTGGGTCGATACGGTCGCCCAGGTCGAGCTGCCGGACGAGAGGGCGGTGGTCGAGGCGCTGGAGCGGTTCCGGGAAGAGACCGGTGCGCTGAAGGACCTGAGCTTTGACACCATCGCCGGCGTCGGACCGAACGCGGCGCTTCCGCACTACCGACCCGTGACCCGCACCATTCGTCGCATGGAGAAAGGCTCTCTGCTGCTCGTGGACGGCGGCGGCCAGTATCTGGACGGCACCACCGACGTGACCCGCACGATGGCCATCGGTGAATCCTCGGCCGATCAGCGCCGCATGTTCACCCTGGTGCTGAAGGGCCATATCGCCATGGCCACGGTGCGCTTCCCGGCGGGCACCACCGGGCATCAGATCGACGCCCTGGCCCGCCTGCCGATGTGGATGGCCGGTCTCGACTATGACCACGGCACCGGACACGGCGTCGGTTCTTACCTGGGTGTCCACGAAGGGCCCCAGCGAATCGCCAAGGCGGTGAACACCCAACCGCTGTTGCCCGGCATGATCGTCTCCAACGAGCCCGGCTACTACCGCGAGGGTCACTGGGGCATCCGCATCGAGACGCTGCAGGTCGTCACGCCGGCCGACCCGATCGCCGGTGGCGAACGGCCGATGCACGGCTTCGAACAGCTGACCTTCGCGCCGCTGGACCGCCGCCTGATCGACGCCGATCTGCTGACGCCGAACGAGCGCGCCTACGTCGACGCCTACCATGCCGAGACCTTCGCCAAGGTCGGGCCGCTGCTCGACGGTGAGGTGAAGAGTTGGCTTGAGGCTCAGTGTCGTCCGCTGTGAGGCTTCAGGCGTCCTCATCCAGTCGCGCGGCAAGCGCCAGCATGTCCGCCCAGGCCTGACGCTTCGCCTGGGGTTGGCGCAGCAGGAAGGCGGGATGAAGCGTCGCCAGAACGGGCGCAGAGACATCGCCCTCTGCCAGTCGCCACTCGCGCCACTGGCCCCGGATCCGCAGGATGCCCTCCTCGGTGTGCAAGACCGAGCGCGCCGCCGCTGCGCCGAGCAGCAGCACCGCTTTGGGCCGCATGATGGCGAAGGCCCGCTCCACGAACGGCGCGCAGACTGACTGCTCATCCGCGGTCGGCGTGCGATTGCCGGGCGGTCGCCAGAAGACGGTGTTGGTGATGAAGACCCGGTCGGTCAGACCGGCGGCCACCAGCATCCTGTCGAGCAACTGGCCGGCCCGCCCGACGAAAGGCTGGCCGGCCGCATCCTCATCGGCACCCGGGCCTTCGCCGATCACCAGAACGGGGGCATCCGGGTTCCCTCGCCCGAAGACGGATTGCCTCGCGCCCATGCCACGCAGGGGGCAGCCGTCGAATCTCGTGACGGCTTCGGCCAGCGCCTCCAGGGTGTCCGCGCCCGCCGCCAGACGCCGGGCCTGGGCGAGGGCCTCGCCGCTGTTGACGGCCGGGGCCACCGACGCCGTCGCCTTGGCCACAGCCTTCAGGGCGGGCGCGACGACGATCGTCCGGTCCTGTGGGGCCTCCTCGAAGCAGGCGTCGACGCCCGCATCGCGCCAGAAGGCGAGAAGGCTTTCGATCGCGGCGATGTCGCGGGGCTCGGCGTTCATGACGGTGCGTCAGGGATAAGCCTTGACCGCCGTCGCGTCACCTTCCGATAAGGGGCGTCCACGGAAAACAACGAAGGTCCTCATGGCCCAAGCCATCGAAGGCGGTGCCTCGTCCCCCGCCCAGGAAGCCATCCTCGACAACCTGCCGCCGCTGGAGGCGCTTCAGGGCGTCGAATGCGACGTCATGGAATATGACGTCGTCATCGTCGGTGGTGGACCGGCCGGCCTGGCTTCGGCGATCCGGCTCAAGCAGCGCGCGGCCGCCGACGGCAAGGACATCTCCGTCGCCGTGCTGGAGAAGTCGGCCGAGGTCGGCGGGCACATCCTGTCGGGTGCCGTGATCGATCCGCGCGCCCTGACCGAGCTCTTGCCCGACTGGAAGGCCATGGGCGCGCCACTGGAGACGCCGGTCACCGAGGACCGCTTCATGCTTCTGGGGCCGATGGGTCAGGCCAGCCTGCCGATGTGGGCCCTGCCGCCCATGATGCACAACGACGGCTGCTACATCGCCTCGCTGGCCAACGTCTGCCGCTGGCTGGGCGAGCAGGCGGAAGGCTTGGGCGTCGAGGTGTACCCCGGCATGGCCGCCAGCCACGTGGTCTGGGAAGAGGGGACTGGCCGGGTCAAGGGCGTGGTCGCCGGGGTCTTCGGAATCGACAAGCACGGACAGCCGACGGACGACTTCCAGCCCGGGATCGAGCTGCACGGCAAATACGTCTTCATCGCCGAGGGCGTGCGCGGGTCGCTGGCGAAGACCATCATCGCGCGCCACGAGCTCGCCAAGGGCAAGGAACCGCAGAAGTTCGGTATCGGCCTGAAGGAGCTGTGGCAGGTGCCGCCCGAGAAGCACCGCCCGGGTCTGGCCCAGCACACGACCGGCTGGCCGCTGGACGAGCACACCGGGGGGGGCAGCTTCCTGTACCACTTCGGGGACAACTACGTGGCCGTCGGCTACGTCGTGCACCTGAACTACAAGAACCCGCACCTGTCGCCGTTCGACGAGTTCCAGCGGTTCAAGCACCACCCGGCCATCGCCGAGCATCTGGAGGGCGGCACCCGCATCTCCTATGGCGCGCGGGCCATCACCGAGGGCGGCTTCCAGTCGGTGCCGAAGCTGGCCTTCCCCGGTGGGGCGCTGATCGGGTGTTCGGCCGGCTTCGTGAATGTGCCGCGCATCAAGGGCAGCCACAACGCCATGAAGACCGGCATGCTGGCCGCCGATGCCGCCTATGACGCCGTCATGGCCGGGCGCGCGGGCGATGTGCTGGGCGAGTACCAGACGGCCTACGAGAACAGCTGGGTCTACAAGGAACTGAAACAGGTCCGTAACGCCAAGCCGCTGCTGTCGAAGTTCGGCACGACGCTCGGTGGGGCATACGGCGTGTTCGACCTCTGGTGTCAGAGCCTGACGGGTCTGTCGCTGTTCGGTACCGTGAAGCACGGCAAGACCGATGCGGCCTCGACCGAGCCGGCCGCGAAGCACAAGCCGATCGCCTATCCCAAGCCGGACGGAAAGCTGTCGTTCGACAAGCTGTCCAGCGTCTTCATCTCAAACACCAACCACGCCGAGGAACAGCCGGCACACCTGAAGCTGCTCGATCCGGACAAGCCGATCGGGGTCAACCTGCCGATCTATGGCGAGCCCGCGCGGCTGTACTGCCCGGCCGGTGTCTATGAGGTCGTCTACGCCGACGAGGCGGCAAAGACGGATCCCCGTTTCGTCATCAATGCCCAGAACTGCGTCCACTGCAAAACCTGCGACATCAAGGATCCGTCGCAGAACATCGTCTGGACGACGCCTGAGGGCGGCGGCGGGCCGAACTATCCGAACATGTGATGCGGGATAGGCGAGGGGCCTTGTCGTCGCCGCATAAGCCGGTGAATGTCGGTTCCATGCGCCTGACAGCCCTTCGTTCGTTCCTGCTCGCCGCCACCATTCTGGGGTCGCCCGCTCTCGCCCAGGAGGCTCCGGCCCCGCGAATTCAGGATGTCCTGCCTGAACCGCCCCCGCCGCCGCTGGTCGTCATTGGCGAAGGCCAGGAAACGCCGGCTCCGACCATCGACGCCATTCCCCGCGTCTGGGCCCCGTCGCCGCGCGACGAGACCGGCCGCACGGCCTATGGGCTGTTCCTCTCGGGACGGTCGGCTCTGTCCCAGGGTGAGTTCGAACAGGGCGCAGCGTTCCTGAGCGCGGTTCAGACCCTGGCGCCAGAACAGCCCTCGGTGATGGAGCAGGCGACCACGGCGGCCCTGCTCGCAGGCGATCTGTCGTTCGCCGCTCGTGCGGCCTCATCGGACACAAGTCTGTCGGCGGCGATCGGAGAGGCGGCCGACCTGGTCTCAGCCGTGCTGGACTTCGAGCGCGGCGACGCCCGTCGCGCCAGCAGCAGCCTGAAGGCCGATCCCGTGGCCGCGCCGCACGCCCGTGCCGGGGCCCTGGTCCAGCCGTGGATCGCGGCGGCGGCTGGCGACTGGGAGATCGCCCTGGCCGAGCCCAATCCGACGGGGGACCCGCTCGTGGTCGTGTTCGGCCGCTATAGCCGTGCCCAGCTGCTTGAGCATCGTCGCCGCCATGATGACGCCGAGGCGGTCCTCAGGGCCCTGGTCGAGAACCCCCGGACAGCCCCGGTCTTTCGTGTGTCCTACGGGGAGTTCCTGGAGCGCCGGGGCCGGCGTGACGAGGCGCTTTCGGTCTATGATGCCGCCATCTCGGCGGGATCGGCCGACCCCGCCCTGTCGCTGGCCCGGGCCCGAGCGGCGTCTCGAGGTCGCCCGCCTGCCTTGCCCAGTCTGCGCGAAGGGGCTGCCGAAGCCCTGACCATCGCGGCCCGTCAGGCCTCGTCCGAGAACGCCGAGCAATTCGCGGTGGTGTATCTCCGCCTGGCCGTTGCGCTGGACCGGACCCCCGAGACACTCTACCTGCTGGGACAGACGGCCACGCAGGAGGAGGATCTGCGTGATCTCGGCCTCTCGGTCCTGGCTCGGGTTCCTGAGCAGCCCGCCGAGGTTCATGCCGCCGCCCAGGTTCAGATGGGCCTGACACTGGCGGCCGAGGACCGTCGTGAAGAGGCTCTGGCCGCGTTTCAGGCCGCCCAGCGATCCTCGCCCGACGACGCGCGCATCGCCCAGGTCACGGTTGGTCAGCTCATGCAGCTCCAGCGGTACGAAGAAGCGCTGGTGCTGTTGAACGGGCCGCTGCTCAATACCGTGGACCAGACTGCGGATGTCCGCTTCCTCAGAGGCGCAGCCTACGAATCGCTCGACCGGATTCCGGAGGCTGAGGCCGAGCTCTGGACCGCGCTTCAATCCGAGCCGAACGAGCCGATCTATCTGAACTATCTCGGTTACCTCTGGGTCGATTCCGGCACTCGCGTGGCCGAGGGTGCCGAGATGATCGAGCGCGCCCACGCCGCCGATCCAGAGGACGGCAACATCCAGGACAGTCTGGGCTGGGCCCAGTTCCGTCAGGGCCAGTACGAGATCGCCGTTGATACCCTGGAGCAGGCCGTCGCCAAGGAGCCGGCCAATGCCGAGATCAACGATCACCTCGGCGACGCCTACTGGATGGTGGGTCGGCGCAGAGAGGCGGGATTTCAGTGGAGCCGCGTCCTGACGCTTGATCCGGATGCCGAACGGCGGGCCGAGGTGGAGCGCAAGCTGCTTGAT
>JADCBH010000029.1 GCA_020253595.1 Brevundimonas sp. | reverse complement strand
GCGGAGATCACGCGCCCCTGGTCGGACTGGGTGAAGGCTGCGACCGAGCCGCCTTCAGGAGGCATCAGGGGATCGGCGGTGCCGTGCATCATCAGCAGTGGCAACGGTCGGGTCGGCCGACATTGCGCGGCTAGGGGCTCGGGCAGGTTAGCCACCATGGTCACCACTGCCGCAAAGGTGTCCGTCGCTTCGCAAGCCAGTCTGAAGCTCATCATTCCGCCGTTGGAGCCTCCGGAAAGATAGACGCGGTCGGGATCGGCCAGGCCGTCAGCGATCAGACGATCGATCATCACGCGGAAGAAGGCGACGTCATCTGCATTCTGCTGACGCTCCAGCAGGAAGGAGGTGTCGCGACCGTCGTTCCATCCATTGCCCAAACCCTGAGGGTAGACCACGACGAAACCCTCCCGATCGGCGATGGCATTGAAGCCGGTCTGGGCCGCTCGCTGGAGCGCCGTCCCGTTACCGCCATGCAGCACGAACAGCAACGGTGCCGGACCGTTCAGGGAGATTGGGCGATGCATGTAGTAGGTGCGTTCCACGTCGCCTACGCGAACGTTTTCCATTGAAAGCTCAGCGCGGACCCGCGCGATCGCAGCTTCCAGTTCCGGCGAGGAGCCTCGGGAGAGTCGGCCGGATTGGGCGGCGGATGACTCGACGCAGGCTGTCAGTGCGAGGCCGAGCACCAGTAATGTGAGCCGAGCGATCATTTCAGTTCTCCTGTACTGCCTGAGGAATCCCACTGTGCATTGCGCGAAGCTCGCGCTTCAGCACCTTGCCCAAGAGGTTGCGCGGGAAATCATCGTCCTGTCGTTCGATGGCGCTGATATGCTGGTACCGAGCCAGTCTGGCGTTGGCGAAGTGACGGATAGACTCGATGTCTACCGCGTTCGGACGGACGCGCACCAACGCGAGGGGCGTTTCGCCCCATTTCGGATCCGGGATCGCGATTACCGCGACGTCGACGACATCCGGATGTTCGAGCACTACGGCCTCGATGTCCGAAGCGAAGACATTTATGCCGCCGGAGACGATCATGTCCTTCTTCCGGTCCGTGATGGTCAGATACCCCTCATGATCCAGACGGCCCATGTCGCCCGTGCGGATAAACAGCCGCCCATCGTCATCGCGCCAGACGATTTCGGCAGTGGCGTCCGGACGATTCCAGTAGCCCCGCATGATGCCGGCAGAGCGGCCGACGATTTCGCCCACCTCGTCGGGGGGTAGGGGGCGATCTGCATCGTCCAGCACGGCGATCTCAACCCCGACCATCGGCCGCCCGACTGTTGCCATATGGGCCGCGACATCCTCCGGCTTCAGTACGGTGGAGATGCCCTCGGTCAATCCGTACAGTTCCATGATCTTGCCGTCGAAAAGCGCGGTCGCTCGCAGCTTCAACGTGGGCGACATCGACGATCCTGCGGAGATCAGCAGTTTGAGCGCGTGAAGATCAGTGGGTGAGTTTTCGAGCCGTTCCGCGAGGGCCTGGATCTGCGTCGGGACGGCGAAGGCATGGCTGACGCTTTCCCTTTCGAGCAATTGAAGGAAACGCGCGGGCTCGAACCGTTTGAGGAGCACATTGATGCCGCCGACCGCCAGGGTCGGCAGAAGAGTCATCCAGGTGCCATTGGTGTGCAGCGGCGTGGAGATCAGATTGACCGTGCTCTGGTCCATCCGAAACTCCAACGCCAGGCCGAGGGCGAAGTCGGTTCGCAGGCGATGATCGTGAACGATGCCTTTGGGAACGCCAGTCGTGCCGGAACTGTAGATGATGTTGCACAGGTCGTCGGGCTCAAGCGCGACGGCGCTTGGGCCATCGGCCGGGGCACCGGCAACGAAATCCCCTACGCTGATCCAGTCCGGCCGAGCGAAATCCAGCGCAATGCGTCGGCGCGCGGGCCACGCTTGGTCGACTTCCGCGACCGCGGCGTCAGCCAGGCCCGCCAGGAGTTCGCAGGCGATCATCCATTCAGCGCCGCTGTCGCGGATCAGATGAGCCGCCAGGGCCGGGGTGAGCATCGGCGACAAGGGCGCAGCGACGCCCCCGGCCCGAAGAACGCCGAGGAGCGCGACCACGGCGGGCACCTGGGACAGGGCCAGGAACGCGACCCGGTCGCCCTTGGCCAGACCATCGGCGATCAGGGCGCGCGACACTCCCGCGACCCGCTTGTCGAGTTCCCGCCAGGTGACACGTTCGCGCTCGTCGACCAAGGCTAGATCGCCGCCGCGATGTTTGGCGAGCATGGCCACGGTTTCCGGCAGGGATACGAACACTCGCGGCAGCACAGGCCCTCCGTACGTTTCTGAATACACCTTGCCATCGAACTGTAGCCAGTTTTATGTGGAGGGGCGAGGATTTTAAATGAGCAAGGCCTATATCGTCGGTGCCTTTATGACCGCGTTCGGCAAGCGGCCCGACATCAGCTTCAAGGCTCTGACGGCCGAAGCTTACGAGGGTGTTCTGGCTGACGCCGGGCTTCCGGACGGTGCCGAGATCGCCAGCACCTGGTTCGGAAACTGCGGACTGCAAGCCGTCGGTCAGGGCAGCGTAAGAGGTCAGATATGCCTGTCTCCCCTCGTCGCCTCGGGGCGTTTTCCCGTGTCAGTCCCGGTGATCAATGTCGAGAACGCCTGCGCAACCGGCTCGACGGCCTTCCATGGGGCGTTGACGGATATCATATCCGGCCGCGCCCACGTTTCCCTGGCGCTTGGGGTGGAGAAACTGTTCAATCCGAACCCGTCGCCCCAAAGCCTCGCAGGCTTCATGGCTGGGGCGGACATGCTCGATCCGGAGCGCTGGCAGGGCTACTATCGCGAGGTCGGCGAAGCGCTCGGCCACCCCTTCGTTCTTGGCTCAGACCGCAGCCCATTTATGGACACCTACGCCATGCAGGCGCTGTGGCATATGGGTGCACATGGCACGACCGAGCGCCAGATCGCCGCCGTCGCCGCCAAGAGCCACAACAACGGCGCGCTCAATCCAAAAGCCCAGTATCGGTTCCCCATGACGATCGAGGAGGTGCTCGCTGATCGGGCGGTGACCACACCCTTCACCCGCGCCATGTGCTCGCCGATCGGGGATGGGGCCGCAGCGGTCCTGGTAGCCTCCGAATCCTTCGTGGGTGCCCTGTCCGGGTCTCAGCGAATGCGTTCGATCGCGATCCGCAGCAGCGTCCTCAGGACCGGAACCTATCGCCCCCCCGAAGCTCTCGGCGTCGTGGCAAAAGCCGCCGCCGCCGCTCTCGCCGAGGCCGGGCTCACCCCCGACGACATCGATGTGGCTGAGGTCCATGACGCCACGGCCTTCTCGGAGATATCGAAAGCCGAGGCGATTGGCTTCTGTCCTGAGGGCGCGGGCGGCCCTTTGGCCGAATCAGGTGCCACCGGCCTGAACGGCCGGATTCCTTTGAACCCCTCCGGCGGCCTGGTTTCCAAGGGCCATCCAGTCGGTGCCACCGGTCTGGCCATGCTCAGCGAGATCGTCGAACAGCTGCGAGGTGAGGCGGGCGCTCGCCAGGTGGCGAGCGCGAGGATCGGGTTGGTGGAGAACGGCGGCGGCGTTCTGGGGTTTGATGAGGCTGTCTCGGCCCTGTCAATCTTGGAACGGGTTCGTTAACAGTGGTGACACTTTTTGTTCAAACGGCTTGCAAGATCTTGGTAGCCTTGTGAGGCGTTATCGAAAAACAAAAACAGGGGAATAACATGAGCACGGGCGACCTCGCCGCCGGCCACCGGGCCGTGCCGCCGGACTACGACAGAGCGGCCGCTTGGACGCTCACGCTTTTGCTGTCCGCTTGCCTGACCCTGGCCTACATTGATCGAGCCGTGATCAATCTGCTCGCGCAGTCGATCAAGACTGATCTGAACATCTCGGACACTCGGCTGGCCCTGCTTCAGGGTTTGGCATTTACCGTCAGCTTCACCTTGGCCACTGTGCCCGGAGGCTGGTTGGCCGACCGGTTCGATCGCCGCCGCCTGATCGCCTTGGGCGTGGTCGCCTGGAGCGTAATGACCGGTCTGTGCGGTCTGGCTCAGAATTTCGAGATGCTCTTCCTGGCCAGGGTTGGTGTGGGTCTGTTCGAGGCTGTACTAACACCCTGCGCCTTGGCGATGATCGCCGCCGCCTTGCCGGTCGGACCGCGTGCCACTGCAATGAGCGTCTATCATATGGGCACCGTGCTGGGGGTGGGCCTGTCGCTAATTCTGGGCGGGCTTTTGTTGGAGTGGCTGGGTTCACCCGCGGCACCGGTCATCATGGGGCTCGGCAATTTCGCTCCATGGCAACAGACCTTCCTTTTGCTTGCTCTCCCTGGTTTTGTGTTGGCGGCCGTTGTGCTGTTCTTCGCTCGTGAACCGCGCCGGGCGGTCGAGGCCCGGCCCGCCGATGCGCCGCGTGGACTTGCGCCTTTCATGAAGACGCATGGCGCAGTGTTTATGGCAGTCACCGCTGCCATGACCCTGATGCTTTCTGCCGTGGCCGGCGCTACCGCATGGGCTCCGATTTTCCTTGTCCGCGACTGGGGGCTTTCGCCGGGCGAGATCGCCCGCACCTATGGACCAATTTCGGTGGTCTTCGGCCTGGTAGGCACCTTCTTTGGCGGTTGGCTGGCGAGCCGGCTGGCGCGCAGCGGGCGCGGTGACGCATCCCTTCGCGCCACCCTTTTCGCCGCGGTGGGCGCGACCCTGTTCGGCGTGTTGGTCTATCAGACCGACCGCGGCGCGCTTGGCTGGTCGGCTCTTGCGGCCATCACCTTCTTCGCGCCGATGCCGTTCGGTGTAGCCTTCGCTATGTTGGCCGATCTCACGCCACCTGAAATACGCGGTCGGATAACCGCAATCTACGTATTCGTCTTGAATGCGGTCGGCCATACCTTGGGTCCGCTGATGGTCGGTCTGACCAATGATACGCTGTTTAAGTCCGAAGCTGCCTTGGGTTGGTCTCTGGCCCTGCTTTGGGCGGTATGCGGTGGAGCCGCGATTGTCATTCTCAGTCTGGCTACCAGAGGTTACCGCCGTGCAGCCGGAGGAGAGGCCTGATGACCCCGCCGATCGAGGAGCGTAACGTCAACGGAAGTCGTGTCTGGATCAGCGAGCGGCCAGGAGCACCGTTGATGGTCCTGACCCGCATGGCACCGGGTGGAATGGGGCTGTGGAACAGGATTTGGCCGCGGCTGGCAGAGCATTTCACCGTAGCCAATTTCGACCTGCCGGTCCCGCCCTTCAACAAGGGTGACGATCCGCGCGACGTCTATCGCGCGCTCGGCCAGTCGGTGATCGAAACGGCGGAAGCGCTGGGCCATCCGCGCTTCCATCTTTTCGGTTGGACCGGCGGGGCCCAAGTCGGTCTGAGGATGCTGGTCGAACAACCGGAGCGACTGCTGTCCTGCGTGCTGCTGGGTGCTATCTACGAGCCAGAGGAACAGCGACCGCTTGCTTACCAGCTCGAGATGCTGCGGCGTATGCTCGGCCGCGACAACAGCGACGCAGACCTCGACTTCTACACACGCTTCTGGATTCTTTCGAGCGTATCGCCGGAGTGGGCCGAAAAACACTGGGACGAGATCGACCAGCTCGTGGCCCGTCGTTTGGCGGCCGATCGCGGGCGGCTGGACCCCGCCACCGTGTTCGACTGGCTCACCTCCATGCGACGCCAGTCCGTCACGGAGGCAGAGCTGGCGCAGGTGAGAACACCGACGCTGCTGCTGGCTCCTGCCCTCTCGGGCTGGCCGCCGCTGCACTGGGTGCGCCGGCTTCACGCCGCCATGCCCTCCGCGGAACTAGCCGTCATTCCGCGCGGGCAGGATTTCGCCCTGATCGAGGATCCGGACGCGGTGATGGCTGCTGCCGGCCCGTTCCTGCGCGCTGCCGCGAGCGCAAAGTCCCGTTCGATTGATCTGGCCGAGGCGGACCGACGCACCGTCTTGTCTGAAGGGACCCGGATCGACGTGGTCGAGCCAAGCGCCGACAAGGCTGTCGTCTTCCTGCACGGCTGGCTGATGACGCCGGAGATCTGGGCACCAGCAATGGCGGCGTTGAGTGATCGGGTGCGGG
>JADCBH010000289.1 GCA_020253595.1 Brevundimonas sp. | reverse complement strand
GGGTGTCGTCGCGACGCTCGGATATGGGGTGTTGCACTGGGGATCGGTCGATCCGCTGGTGGGAGCCTCCGGAGGCGTGTTCGGTCTGATCGGAGCGGCGACGCGGCTGCTTGGCGGACGGGGACGCGTTCTGCCGTTGACGGATGGCGGTGTGATCCGGTCCGCCATCGCCTGGATGGGCGTGAATGCCGCCATCGGTCTCATCGGCTTCGCGCCCGGCGCGGAGGGCGCGCGAATCGCCTGGGAAGCCCACGCTTTCGGCTTCCTGTTCGGCATTCTGGCCATCGGTCCTCTCGCACGTGTGTTCGCACGGCCGGACGAAAGGTTTGATTCGATCCCGGATCGGAGCGATCCTCCCCTTTAAGAAGCGGCTTCGGCTCTTCGGCCGTCGATCGCTCCCGAAAAGACAGGGAAGGGACGCCGGATGCTGGTTGCGGAAATCCTCAAGTCAAAAGGCGGCGAGGTCTTCTCGATCACGCCCGCCATGGCGATGGCCCAGGTTTGCGCCGAACTGGACAGCCGAAAGGTCGGGGCCCTTATCGTCTGCGACGGGGACCGGGTCGCGGGCGTCATTTCAGAACGGGACGTGGTGCGCGCCCTGGCCCGGGACGGGGCCAAGGCTCTGGAGCGCCCGGTCTCTGACTACATGACCCGCGAAGTTGTTTTCGCAGAGCCGACGGATACCGTCGCCATCCTCATGGCGCGGATGACCGATCGTCGGATCCGGCATCTGCCGGTCCTGAAGGAAAGTCGGCTTGAGGGGGTCATTTCGATCGGTGACGTGGTGAAGTGCCAGATCGCTGAAGCCAAACACGAAGCCGAGCAGCTCAGGACGTATATCGCCGCCGGCTGAGCGTTGATCGGCGAGATTCTTCGCACAAACGTCAAAAAGCGGGTTGCAGACACAAGGGGCGGTCCGTATATCGCCCCCTCGCTCGGCGACGGGCTGGCCGCCAGGGCCTTCGGACTTCGGTTCGCGGCGCTCCTGACCGGAAGACAGAGATGAATAATCTCTTGCTTTCGCGGTTGGTTCCCAATAGTCTCCGCGCTCCAATCGAATCGCCGGTAACAAGACAGAGGGTAGCCTCTCGCTTCCCTCCTGGTGGTTTTTTGCGGTCTGAACCCCCGGGTTTCTGGTTTCGCGAAATGGCTGAAAAGCCCGGTTGACACCGAGGATTGGCCTCCTTAGGAAGCCGCCTCCGCAGCCCTCCGGGGTCGCATCGCAGATCGAGGTTCTTCTTTAAAAAGAACCGCTTGACGCGAAAATCGGAGGCGACTAGATCGCCGCCTCCGCCGTCCTCCGGGCCGGTGACGCCGTCGAAAAGTTCTTCTGAAGAACGGCTTGACACGGACTTCTGAGGCGACTAAATCGCCGCCTCCGCCGAAACCGGGCGTTAAACGGTGGGGCCGGTTCTCCGGTTCCCTCGGTCTTTGACATCGTTGATTTGGAAAGAGAAACGCAGGCGGCGGTGCTCCAGCGACAATCCTAGAGATTGTCACTCGACACTGACATCTGCGGTCTTTTTGAAAGACATACCATGTCGTTGGGCTTCGGCTCAGCGAACGTGGGATCTCGTCAAGAATACGTAGAACTAATGCCAGACGGTCTTCCCGACCGTCATGCTTAGGTCAGAAGTCAACTCAACCTGAGAGTTTGATCCTGGCTCAGAGCGAACGCTGGCGGCAGGCCTAACACATGCAAGTCGAACGGGCTCTTCGGAGCTAGTGGCGGACGGGTGAGTAACACGTGGGAACGTGCCTTTAGGTTCGGAATAAGCCCGGGAAACTGGGTCTAATACCGGATGTGCCCTTCGGGGGAAAGATTTATCGCCTTTAGAGCGGCCCGCGTCTGATTAGCTAGTTGGTGGTGTAATGGACCACCAAGGCGACGATCAGTAGCTGGTCTGAGAGGATGATCAGCCACATTGGGACTGAGACACGGCCCAAACTCCTACGGGAGGCAGCAGTGGGGAATCTTGCGCAATGGGCGAAAGCCTGACGCAGCCATGCCGCGTGAATGATGAAGGTCTTAGGATTGTAAAATTCTTTCACCGGGGACGATAATGACGGTACCCGGAGAAGAAGCCCCGGCTAACTTCGTGCCAGCAGCCGCGGTAATACGAAGGGGGCTAGCGTTGCTCGGAATTACTGGGCGTAAAGGGCGCGTAGGCGGATCGTTAAGTTAGAGGTGAAAGCCCAGGGCTCAACCTTGGAACTGCCTTTGATACTGGCGATCTGGAGTACGGGAGAGGTGTGTGGAACTCCGAGTGTAGAGGTGAAATTCGTAGATATTCGGAAGAACACCAGTGGCGAAGGCGACACACTGGCCCGTTACTGACGCTGAGGCGCGAAAGCGTGGGGAGCAAACAGGATTAGATACCCTGGTAGTCCACGCCGTAAACGATGAGTGCTAGTTGTCGGCATGCATGCATGTCGGTGACGCAGCTAACGCATTAAGCACTCCGCCTGGGGAGTACGGTCGCAAGATTAAAACTCAAAGGAATTGACGGGGGCCCGCACAAGCGGTG
>JADCBH010000288.1 GCA_020253595.1 Brevundimonas sp. | reverse complement strand
GACGCAGACCAGAATGGTCTCCGCCTCCGCCGCGCCGGATGCGCGCAGCACGTCCAGCCGCGAGCCGTCGCCGAAGTAGACCTTGAAGCCGAAGTTCCCGGCCGCCTGGATCATCTCCACGTCGTGGTCGATGATGGAGACGTCGACGTCGCGGGCCAGCAGCGGCTGGGACACGACCTGGGCGAAACGGCCGAAGCCGATGATGAGGACCCGCTCCTTCAGGTTTCGCGCCTCCTCGACGCCCTCCATCGACACGGCCTGACGGGACCTGAGCCGGTCGGCGATCATGACCCTGAGCGGCGTCACGGCCATCGAGACGATCACCACCGCCGAGGCGATGGCGGCCGTGCGGGCGTCGAACAGGCCGGCGGCGAGCGCGGCACCATAGAGGACGAAGCCGAACTCCCCGCCCTCACCCATCAGGGCCGCGCGCTTCAGCGCCTCGTCATGCGGCGCCTTCATGATACGGGCGACGGCGTAGACGCCGATCATCTTGGCGGCCATGGAGGCGAAGACCGCCGCCACGACGATCCGCCAGTCCTGGATGACCACGCCGAGGTCCAGCGACATGCCGACGCTGAGGAAGAACAGCCCCAGCAGAATGCCTCGGAAGGGCTCGACGTCCGCCTCCAACTGGTTGCGGAAGCTGGATTCCGACAGCAGCACGCCGGCGAGGAAGGCCCCCATCGCCATCGACAGCCCGCCCATGTCCATGGCCCACGCCGAGCCGAGCACGACCAGCAGGGCACCCGCCGTCATGACCTCGCGGCCGCCGTAGCGCGCCAGGATGCGGAACACGGGGTTCAGGGCCCACTTGCCGATCACATAGACGGCGGCGACGGCGGCCAGGGCCAGGCCGACGGTCATCCAGATCGGCTGGGGGTCCTCGATGGTCGTGCCGTAGATGCCCGCCAGCACCGCCACCATGGCCAGCAGCGGCACGATGGCCAGGTCCTCGAACAGCAGGATGGAGATCACCCTCTGGCCGTCGGTCTCGTTGTTCTCGTTCCGCTCCTCGAGGATCTGCATGACGATGGCGGTGGACGACAGGGCGAAGCCCGAGCCGATGATCAGGGCGACGTACCAGGGCAGGCCGAAGGCGGCGACGGCGGCAGTCAGCAGCGTGGCGCAGACGATCACCTGGGCCGCGCCAACGCCGAAGATGTCGTTTCTCAGGCTCCACAATCGGGCAGGCCGCATCTCCAGACCGATGATGAACAGGAACATGACGACGCCGAGCTCGGCGACATGCAGAACGGCTTCGGCGTCCTCGATCATGCCGATGCCGAACGGGCCGATGATCAGACCGGCGGCGAGATAGCCGAGCACGGCTCCCAGCTTGAACCGCTTGAACAGGGGCACGGCCGCCACGGCGACCGCCAGCAGCCCAACGGCATGCCCCAGCCCCATCCCCGTCGGTTCCGCCATGCCCGCTCCTTGTCGCCGCAGGACCTATAGTGGCGCTTGGTCTTCGCGATTGCGAGAGCCGATCATGCTCTGGCCAGCTCGACGATGCGGCGAACCAGCGGACTGTCCGGATCGGTCAGGGGCGTGAGCACCGTGAAATGGTTCAACCTGGGCAGGGCCTCGAATCGGGTCTGGGCCCCCCGCGCGCCCCAGGTGGTCGCCATGTCACGGGACTGGCGGACGAACTCGGCCGTCTCCTCGGCACCGACGATGCAGTCCAGCACGGTCCCGCCAGGCGCGCCGCCATTGGGCGCTGGCCAATGGATGGGCGACAGGGCCCGCGCCTCCATTCGGTCGAGGCCCAGCGCGACGTTGATGGAGGTCGGGACCAGCGACTCCAGATCGAACACGCCCGAGATCGCCATCGCCGCCGAGGCCCGGCCTTCGCTCAGCAGACAGGCCGCCAGATGTCCGCCGGCGGAATGGCCGAACACCATCGGACGGGCACCCGTTCGCTCGCGGAGCAGGTCTGCGGCATCCCGCAACTGGCCTACGATGCGGCCCAGGCGAACGCCCGGGCACAGGTCATAGGAGGCGACGGCCAGCGACACGCCGTTGGCCACCAGGGCGGGCGCGATGCCGCTGAACCAGTCCTTGTCCAGCGCCTGCCAGTAGCCGCCGTGGATGAACAGGGCGATGGGCGCATCCGGCCCGGCCTCGAACAGGTCCATCACCTCCCGCTCGCCAGGACCATAGCGGAGCAGGGTCGGCGGATGGGCCGCACGCGCCGACTGGGCGTCCGCTTTCCAGGCCGCCATCAGGGCCGGATGCTCCGGCACTGCGGCGCGGTTGTTGTACTGGGTCTCGAGCGCTTCGTCCGAGAGGGGCTTATCCGTCACGCGCGCATCCGCTACCAAGCCCGGAAACCGCCGGGAGCCTCTGCCATGATGACCGCCATCTTCGTCTTCATCAAATGCGAGCTGGGCCACGCCAACGATGTCGCGGCCGACGTCGTCGACAATGTCGAACACGTTTCGGAGGTCTATTCCACATCGGGCCAGTACGACCTGCTGGCCAAGTTCCAGCTGCCCAAGGACATGGACATCGGCACCTTCGTGACGAAGTCGGTCCAGACGCGGCCTCATATCCGCGACACCTTCACCGTCATCACCTTCTCGCCGTTCCTGCCGACGAAGTGACGCTACGTCAGCGGTGAATCCCTGCTAGTTTCGTCGCCAGAGGAAACGCGGGGAACACGCATGACCGATCTGGACACCTTCCGCGCCGAGACGCGCGCCTGGCTGGAGGCGAACTGCCCGGCCGAATGCCGGGGGCCGCTGGACAACGACGAGGACCGCGTCTGGGGCGGGCGCAACGCCACCTTCAAGACGCCGGCGCACAAGCGCTGGATGGAGGTCATGGGCGAGCGCGGCTGGACCGCGCCCGAATGGCCGACCGAGTACGGCGGTGGCGGGCTAAGCCGCGAACAGGCCAAGGTGCTGGCCTCGGAGATGCGCCGCATCGACGCCCAGTCGCCGCTGTCCAGCTTCGGCATCTGGATGCTGGGCCCGGCGCTGCTTCAGTTCGGGACTGAGGAGCAAAAGAAGCGCTTCCTGCCGCCCATCGTGCGCGGCGAGATCCGCTGGTGCCAGGGCTACTCCGAACCCGGCGCGGGCTCGGACCTCGCCGGGCTGCAGACCCGGGCCGAGGATCGCGGCGACCACTGGATCGTCAACGGCCAGAAGGTCTGGACCTCCTACGCCGACAAGGCGGACTGGATCTTCTGCCTGGTGCGCACCGATCCGGACGCGCCCAAGCACCTGGGCATTTCGTTCGTGCTGTTCGACATGGCCACGCCCGGTGTGACCACCCGCCCGATCACCCTGATCAGCGGCAAGTCGCCCTTCTGCGAGACCTTCTTCGACAACGTCCGGGTCGAGAAGGAGAACCTGATCGGAACTCTGAACCGTGGATGGGACGTGGCCAAGGCGCTTCTGGCGCACGAGCGGACCATGATCGGGGCCATGGGCGACATGGGCCGGCCGATGGGACAGGTCGCGGTGGATAGCCTGGGTCTGGACGAGACCGGCCGTCTGGACGAGCCCATGTTGCGGGCGAAGATCGCCGAGCTGGAGATCGACGTCGCCGCTTTCCGTCTGTCGATGGAGCGGGTCGGGGATCAGGTGAAGGCCAAGCAGGTCAGCCCGGCCATCGCCTCGATGCTGAAGTACTACGGCTCTGAGCTGAACAAGCGCCGCCACGAACTGGCCATGGCAGCCGGGGGCTCGGACGCGCTGGAGTGGGAGAGCGAGCGGTCCAAGGGCGGCACGCCGGCCCGTGAATGGCTGCGCACCAAGGCCAACTCCATCGAGGGCGGCACCAGCGAGGTTCAGCTGAACATCATCGCCAAACACCTGCTGCAACTGCCGGGGGCCTGATCCGAACCTCTCCCTCCCCTTTATGGGGAGGGTGGCGCGCAGCGCCGGGTGGGGCCTGGCGCCGCACCACCCCACCCGTCCGACGCTTCGCGTCGTCCACCCTCCCCATGAAGGGGAGGGAGAAACGAGACCGAAATGCCCCTGATCCTGACCGAAGAACAGACGATGCTGAAGGAGGCCGCTGATGGCTTCCTGGCCGAGCACGCGCCCATCACTCACCTGCGCCAGCTGCGCGACAGTCGCGATCCCGACGGCGTGTCGCGCGACCTGTGGCGGGCCTTCGGCGAGATGGGCTTCGCCGGCGTCATCATCCCGGAGGAACACGGCGGCTCGGGACTTGGTGCCGTCGAGGCGGGCGTGGTGGCGGAGGCACTGGGCCGGACCCTGACGCCTTCGCCCTACTTCGGGTCCAGCCTGCTTGCTGCCCGCATCCTGATCGACGCGGCCTCGGCCGAACAGCAGGCCGCATGGCTGCCGAGGATCGCGGCGGGTGAGGCGATCCTGAGCCTCGCCGTCGACGAGGGTCCCAAGCACCAGCCCAGCCGCATCGTCACGACGGCGGAGCGCAGCGGCAACGGCTTCAAGCTGAACGGGGCCAAGGGCTTCGTGCTGGATGGCCACATCGCCGACGCCCTGATCGTGGCGGCCAAAACCGAGGGCGGGACGACGCTGTTCCTGGTCGATCCGAAGACCGCCGGGATCGAGATCGAGCGCACCGTCATGGTCGATTCGCACAACGCGGCGCGGATCACCCTGAAGGACGTTCAGGTCGACGCCGATGCCGTCATCGGCGCGGTCGATGGCGGTGAAAACACCATGTACGCGGCGCTCGACCTGGGTCGAGCCTGCGCTGCCGCCTGCCTGACCGGGGCCGGCGACGAGGCTTTCCGCGTCACGACCGAGTACCTCAGGACGCGCAAGCAGTTCGGCAAGGCGATTGGCGAGTTCCAGGCGCTGCAGCACCGCGCGGCCCATCTCTTCACCGAGCTGGAGATCGCCAAGGCCGCCACTCTGGCCGCGCTCCAGCGGCTGGATGCCGGGGCGGATCAGGCTGATCTCGCCGTCTCCATCGCCAAGGCCAAGGCGGGACGCGTCGCCGAACTGGCGGTGCAGGAGGCGGTCCAGATGCACGGCGGCGTCGGTATGACGGACGAATACGACGTTGGACTGTTCATGAAGCGGGTCCGTGTTCTGAACGAGCTTCTGGGCGATGCCGGCTTCCACGCCGAGCGGATCGCCCGCGCCGGAGGCTACTGAACAGCCCCCAGGGGCGGTGCAACGACGACACGGCCTTAACCCTATCGCTCCCGCGCGCGGGGAAGGCCCTCGACAGGGGATTGCGACCGGTTTCCTATCCGGGTCGATGAAGCCCAACGGTTCGTCAACCCTTCCGGCATGGACACGGGCGGCCATGGTCGGCGTGATGGGGGGAATCGTTCTCGCAACGGCGACGACCGCGTCGGGGGGCGTGGTCGAGGCGGCGCAGGGCCGCAGCTTCATCACCTCGGACGGGGCCCGTCTCCACTATCTGGAGGCGGGCCCCGCTGGGGCACAGACGGTCCTGTTTGTTCCCGGATGGACCATGCCGGGCTGGATCTTCGAACGACAGATCGAGGCCCTGTCCGACCGATTCCATGTTCTGGCGCTGGATCCCCGCGGGCAGGGCGAGAGCGAGGTCACGCGCTTCGGCTATACACTTGAGCGGCGGGGCCGGGACATCGGCGAACTGATCGAACAGGCGGCGAACGGCCCGGTGGTGCTGGTCGGCTGGTCGCTGGGTGTTCTGGACAGCCTGGCCTGGGTGGCACAGGCGGGCGACGACCGGATCGCAGGCCTGGTTCTGATCGACAACTCCATCGGTGAGGAGCCCGCGCCGGGGCCAGAGGTCCCCGGCACACGGACGGCCGAACCGATACCCCTGTCTGCCGAGGAACGGCGCGTGCGCCGGGCCGCCTTCGTCGCCGGCATGTTCGCCGACGATCCGGGGGCCGACTATCGCGCGCGTCTGACCGATCAGGCCCTGCGCATGACGCCGGAGGACGAGCGTCGTCTGCTGGCCTACGACGTCCCGCGTGAGTACTGGCGCGCCGCCGTCCATTCGACATCCAGACCGGTGCTTTATGTCGTGCGCCCTCGCTGGCGCGAGCAGGGGACGAACCTCGTTCGCACTCATCCGAATGCCCGCATGGTCGTGTTCGAGCACGCCGGGCACGCCCTGTTCGTCGATGAAGCGGAGCGCTTCAACGCCCTGCTGCTTGCGTTTCTGGACGAGACAAAAGCGAGACATTCCGAGCAGGACTTGCAAGACACCTCGCCTGAGACATCGTCGACAAGCGTGACAGGCGAGACAGCCGCAACGTCCAACGTTCGGCGCAACGTCCTCGACCATCCGGGACCGTGGGCATGACCGCCCAGACCCGCGCTGCCCTGATCCCCCTGTTCCTGATCGCCATGGGCGTGGTGGGGATCGAGAACGCGCTGACGCGGTACTTCGCCGTCGCGAAATGGTCCGAGTACGGATACTGGATCATCTCCATCGTCATGGCGGGCTTTGCACTCAGCGGCGTGGTCGTCGCCCTGTTCCGGGATGCGGTGGCCCTGCATGGCGTGTTCCTGCGGACCGTCCTGCCCGCCGCCATGGTTCTGGCGGCGGCGCTGGGATACCAGGCCGTGACGGCCAACCCCTTCAATCCGCTGCAGCTTCAGAACCCGACCACCTGGCCGGATCAGGTCCGCAACATCGGCCTCTACTACGCGGTCCTGCTGCCCTTCTTCTTCCTGGCCGGGCTCTACATCAGCCTGATCTTCATCGTGAACCACCGCGAGATCGGCCGGGTCTATGGCTATGACCTGATCGGGGCCGGGCTGGGCGCGGCCCTGGCGCTCGGCCTGATGTTCGTGGTGCACCCCTTCCTGCTGGCCCCGGTGTTGATGATCCCGCTGGCGCTCGCCCCGGTGTTTCAGCCCGGTCGAGGCCGATGGGCAGGAATCGGTCTGTCCGCTGCCACCTTCGTCGGGGCCCAGGCCATTCTGTTCACGGGCGCGCCTCCGGCCTTCTCCGAGTTCAAGTCCATCTTCGCACCGCTGAACACACCGGGTGCGGCCGTGGTCGCCGAGGTTCGCCAGCCGCGCGGACACTATCTGCTCCTGGAAAACTTCACCGAGCGCGTCGACGCGGATGTTTCGAACAACGCGGGCATGATGGGTGTCTCCGGGCCGCCCTCTACCTATGGCCTCTATCGCGATGGCAACCGGATCGCCGCCCTGCCCAAGGACGGGCCGGTCGACGCCGCCTATGCCCCGAGCGCCCTGTCGGCCGCGCCCTATACGCTCAGGCCGGGCGCCGAAGTGCTGCTGGTCGGACTGTCCGGCGGCTATCGTGCGGCCGAGGCGCTCCGGCTGGGCGCGGCACGTGTCGAAGGCGTCGAGGGCGAACCGGTTCTGCGCGCCGCCCTGGTCAATGGCCTCGGCCCCTCTCCGGCGCTGAGACCCGATCCCCGCTTTACCCTACTGGAGGGCGGGCCGATCGCGGCGGCATGGCGGGCCGGGCCGAACGCCTATGACGTCATCGACCTGTCCGCCGACTTCGTAGACGCGGCTCCCGCCAACGTGACCGGCGTTACGGCCGAGGCGATGCACGCCTATCTTGCCGCGCTGAAGCCCGGCGGCATGGTGTCGGTCTCGGTCTCGATTCGCGACTTTCCCGTCTATGCGCTGCGGGTCCTGGCGACGGCGCGACAGGCCCTGACCGGCATGGGAGCCAACGACCCATCCGCCCACGTCATGGTCTACCGCTCGGCGTGGAACGCGCGGATCCTTGTCAGCCCGACACCATGGTCGCAGACGGATATGGCGGCACTTCAGGCCTGGGCGGCCGAACGGTCGTTCGATGTCTCCTGGCGGCCCGGGCTGGATGTGGCGGCGGCCCGTGCCGGCCTGTTCAACGACCTGCCCAGCGTCTCCTTCGCCAGCGGCCAGATCGTCTCGACCGGCCCCAATGACGCCATCGCCAACGAGGTGGAGGCGGTGCTCGCCGGGCGTCCGTCGCCCTCGGCCGAGGCCTTCCATATCCGGCCCGCGACGCTCGACCGCCCTGCTTTCTACGCCTCGCTGAGGCTTGAGGATCTGCCCACTCTAATTCGGCGGCTCGAGGTTCTGCCCCAAGCCGAGATTGGCGCTCTGGTGAACATCGCCGTGCTCGGTCAGGCCATGGTCATCGCGCTTCTGGTGCTGGCCGCGCCGCTCCTGTTTCGTCGGCGGACCAGCGGAGCCCGGGACAAGCCCCGGGCCTGGCCTGCGCTCTACTTCCCGGCGCTCGGCCTCGGCTTTCTGCTCATCGAGATCTGGCTGATCGACAAGGCGGCCTTCTGGCTCAACGACTATTCGTCCGCCTTCGCCCTGGTGCTCACCTCCATGCTGATCTTCTCCGGATTGGGCAGCATGATCGCGGGCCGCTGCGCCGCCCTGCCCAAGGCCGCTTCGCTGATCGGCCTGATCGTCATTCTCGGGTGGATCGCGGCCATGTGGATGGGGGCCGAGGACTTCATGATGCGCACGCTCGACCAGCCGTGGGCAGTCAAGGGCGCGATGGTCGTCCTCGCCGCCGCGCCGGTCTCGCTTGCGCTCGGGCTGCCGTTCCCGCTCGGTCTGATCCAGGTCGGGGACGGCCGGGCCCTGCCCTGGGCCTGGGGCTTGAACGGAGCCTTCTCGGTCGTGGCCACGCCGCTGGCCAATCTCATGAGCCGCGACATCGGCTTTTCCTCCCTTCTGATCGTCGGGGCAGGGCTCTATGCGCTGGCTTTCCTCGTCCTGCCCGTCGCCGCGCCCCGGCCGAAGTCCGCCCCGATCTTTGAACCCGCGCCGCCGGCCGATCCTTTCGCCGACCTGCCCGAACCGGCGGCGGCCACTCTCGATCCCTTCCCTGCGGACATCCGCCCGAACCAGACGAGCCCCGCATGACCCCGTTC
>JADCBH010000287.1 GCA_020253595.1 Brevundimonas sp. | reverse complement strand
CGCGCTAGCGCCCGGCTCTGAGAAAAAGCGAGGGTGAAAATGTTGCGTCGATCGGTTCGTGGATTCGTTTTCTGCACAGTGTGCACATCTGCATTGCTGCCGCTGTCTGGCGCTTACGCCCAGGTCGCTGGAGCCCAAGCGCCCGCTGGGAGCGATATTGAGGAACTGATCGGCACTGCACAAAAGCGCGAACAGCGGACCCTCGACGTCCCGATCGCCCTGACCGCCTATACCGGAGCCTTCCTGGACGAGATCGGTGTCCAGGAGTTCGAAGAACTTTCCCTCTTTGTCCCGGGTTTTGAGGTCCAGAACCAGTCGCCGAACAATCCCGGGTTCGTCATTCGCGGCATCACCTCCGATGACGGAGGCGCCACCGTGGAGCCCCGCGTCTCGGTCTTCCAGGATGGCGTTTCCATCTCCAAGTCCCGCGGCTCGTACATCGAACTCTTTGACAACGCCCGGATTGAAGTTGCGAAGGGGCCGCAGTCGACCCTGTTCGGGCGCAGCGCCCTTATCGGCGCGGTCAACGTCGTCCAGAACAAGGCTGATCCCAGCGGCTTCGCCGCCGCCGCCAAGTTCGAGGCCGGAAACTATGATTTCCGCGGCATCGAAGCGATGGTCAATCTCCCGCTGAGCCCGACCCTCGCGATCCGGTTTGCGGGCCGTGTCAAGACGCGCGACGGCTATGTCGATAACCTGCTGGGCGGACGGGACTTCAATTCCACAGACACAGCGGCCTACCGTGCGGGCCTCAAGTGGAGCCCGAGCGAAAACCTCGATGCCGACCTGATCCTCAATCACGAGGAGAACAATCCCTCCGGGACGTCGTTCAAGTCGCTGACCTATCTTCCGACCGACACCCTGACGGGTCGTGTTCTTGGCGACCTTGGCCGGAATTCCGGTGCGGCGCTGGCCTCCAGCGATGGCTTCGCCGGCGGTCGTGATCTCAGCCTTGAGCGGACGACCTGGGGTGTCACCGGGCTCGTCGGATACAAGATCAGCGATATGCTCAGGCTGTCCTCCATCACCGCGTTCCGGCGCTTCGAGTCGCTGGAGGTGTTCGACGCGGACGGCTTCTCGCTGCCGCTCTTCGTCTTCGCTGAAGACGCTCAGGGCGACCAGTTCAGCCAGGAGTTCCGCATCAACTACGATAGCGGCTCACGCTTGAGCGCCTTCGCCGGTATCGGGTATTTCCGCGAGGATGGGTCCCAGGCCGTGCCGCTCCAGTACAACGAGCGCGTGTTCGCCGCGCGGGCCACGCCGGCCCTGGCCGGCCTGCTCGGCTTCACCCCGCCGAACGTCCCGGCGATCAACACCATCAACTCGGCGGCGGCCCTCAGCACGCTGAAGCTGGTCCATCGCGAGACCTTTGAGAACTACGGCCGCACCACCTCGTACGACGTGTTCGCCGACGCCACCTATAAGGTCACCGAGCAGTTCGAGGTCTCGGCTGGCCTGCGGTATAGCAGCGACGACAAGAGGTCCGGGTACCGCGGCACGCTCGATAACGGCGGCTCCGTGCTGACCAGCGGTTCCGCCGCCAACGCGGCCAATCCGGCTACGGCCCGCGGGATCTTCCTGCAGTCCACGCCGGGGGGTCTTCCCCAGTACCAGTCCTTCTCCGACTCAGGTGTGACCTATCGGATCGTGGGCCGTTACTCCGTGTCCGACGATATCAGCCTGTTCGCCGCCCATTCCCGCGGTCGGCGTCCCGAGGTGCTGTCGCCCGCCGCGCCGCTGGCGCCCCAGGGCAATGTTCGCTTCACGCCCGTGGCCGCCGAGATCGTCGACTCCTACGAAGCTGGGGCGAAGACCCAGTGGCTCGACCGTCGCCTCACCCTTGAGGCCTCAGTCTATCAGTTCTCGTACACGAACTTCCAGACGAGCATTCAGGTGTCTCCGGGTGTGTTTCAGACCATTAGCGCTGGAGATGCCTCGGCAACCGGTTTCGAGGGGCAAATTAACTGGAAACCCAGCCGCGAGCTGATGATTTTCGGCACCTATGGTTACAACAACGGCCGATTTGACAATGGGCGTTTCAAGGGAAACAGCTTCCGCCTGTCTCCGGACAACACCGCCTCATTCGGCGTGAAATACACTGTGACTGTCGGAGAGGGTGACCTTGTTTTCCTTCCGACCTACACTTGGCAATCAAAGGTCTTCTTTGACAACGATAACGACATCCCGGCGCTTCAGAGCACCGGGGACGTGATCCAGGATGAGTTTCAAGATGCTTATGGCCTCGTGAACCTTCGTGTGTCCTACCAGCCGACCGACGCGAACTGGAAGGTCGAGGGCTTTGTCTCCAACGTGCTGGATCAGGAATACATCAAGGATGCGGGGAACACCGGCGGCGCGTTCGGGATCCCGACCTTCATTGCCGGCGAGCCCCGCTACTTCGGCGCCTCGTTCTCCATCAGGTACTAGGAGGGCTTGCCGCGACCAGCCCTCCCTGGGATCGGCCCCGGTCCAGCCGGGTGATCCCGGGGGGTTTGGGCGCGCGGCCGCCTTCCTGGCCGTGGTCGCGGTGCGTCGCCTCCAATCCTGGAGACTGCGCAGGCCGCCTGTTCATCAGGACTTGGCCAGGCTCCAGCCCAGGTCTTCCCCGGCGTGGAAGGGCACGAGGTCAGCCGCCGCCAGCTTCAGCACCTCGGGAACCGGGGCCGGGCGGCGCTCGAGGGTCACGGACCCGGCGTTGAGGGGCAGGCCGTAGAAGCGCGGACCGTTCTCGGAGGCGAAGGCCTCCAGCCGGTCAAGGGCGCCCTCCTCCTCGAAGACGGTGGCATAGCTTTCCAGGGCGTAGGGGGCGTTGAAGATGCCCGCGCAGCCACATGAGGACTCCTTGTCGCCGACGGCGTGGGGGGCGGAGTCCGTGCCCAGGAAGAACTTGGCGGACCCCGACGTCGCCGCCCGGCGAAGGGCGAGGCGGTGTGGCTCGCGCTTGGCCACCGGCAGGCAGTAGAGGTGCGGTCGGATTCCGCCCTCGAACATGGCGTTGCGGTTGATCGCCAGATGGTGCGGGGTGATGGTCGCCGCGATGTTGGGGCCAGAGCCTTCGACGAAGGCGACGGCGTCAGCCGTGGTGATGTGCTCGAACACCACCTTCAGGTCCGGGAGGTCCGCGATGAGGCCGGTCAGGACCCGATCGATGAAGACCGCCTCCCGGTCGAAGATATCGACCTCGTGGTCGGTGACCTCGCCGTGGATCAGCAGGGGCATGCCGATCCTCTGCATGGCTTCGAGCACGCGGTGAATGTGGCGCACGTCCGTGACGCCGGCCGCCGAGTTGGTGGTCGCATGCGCCGGATAGAGCTTGCAGGCGGTGAAGACGCCCTCGGTGAAGCCACGCTCCACCTCGTCCGGGTCCATCCCGTCGGTGAGGTAGCAGGTCATCAGGGGCGTGAAGTCCAGGCCGGGCGCGACCGCCGCAAGGATGCGCTCGCGATAGGCCCGTGCGGCGGCGACGGTCGTCACCGGCGGCTTCAGGTTGGGCATGACGATGGCCCGCCCGAACTGCCGGGCTGTATAGTTGACCACCGAAGCCAGCATGGCGTCGTCGCGCAGGTGGACGTGCCAGTCGTCCGGACGCCGCAGGGTCAGACGCTCGAGGGCGGCGCCGGCGCGGCCGGGAAGGGTGGCGGTCTCAGACGACATGGACAGGACTCTCCGAAGCATTCCCCCAACCTCCATGATGAACCAGAGGCCCGCCCGGTCCCAGCGGAATTGAAGATGTTTGGCGCTGTATTCCCCTCCTGAGGCGCACGGCCATGGATCGTTTTCGCCGACACCGCTAAAACGAGCCTTCCACGCTGGATCGGAGACCGGATGGCCCGCGCGAAACGCTTCTTGCCCCTGCTCCTGCTGCTTGCGGGCGCCGTCGCCATCTTCGCCAGCGGCGCTGGCCAATATCTCAACCTGGATGCGCTCCAGGCGCACGAGGCCGCGCTCAGGGCCTTCGTGGCCGAGCAACTGCCCCTGGCGCTCCTGGCCTTCATCGCGGTCTACGCCCTCGCCACCGCTGTCAGCCTGCCCGGCGGGACCATCCTGACGCTTGCGGGCGGCCTGTTGTTCGGGACCTGGATCGGCGGTGCCGCGACCGTGGTCGGCGCCACCCTGGG
>JADCBH010000286.1 GCA_020253595.1 Brevundimonas sp. | reverse complement strand
GGGCATGGCGATGAAGGGGACCAGGGCCTCGGCCATGAGGGTGGCGAACCAGCCACCCCCCATCAGGATGACCGCCGCCGCGCCCATGAGGCTGAGGGTCGGGGCGACGTCCATGGACTTGGCGACGTCGCCCTTGCGTCTGGCCTCCTCGAGTTTTCGCGGGGTGGCCTCTTCTGTTTTTGACTCGGGATCGTTCTCCTCAGCCACCCACGCCTCCTGATGAGACGAACAGGTTGGCGAGGTCGCGATACCGCTCGATGAAGACCGTCCCGAGCACCCCCAGCGACAGGGTGAAGACCGACAGGCCGAGGATGACGCTCAGCGGCGCGGCGACGAAGAAGATCTGGAAAGCCGGCATGACCCGCCCGACGAGGCCGGAGGCGATGTTGAAGACCAGGGCAAAGACGATCACCGGGGCCGACAGCTGGACGCCGAGCAGGAAGGCGTCGCCGACGGTCCGCACGGCCAGTTCGGTGAAGTCGCCCGTGACGAGCGGTCTGGCCGGGGCGATCAACTCATAGGATCCCACCAGGCCTGCGATGAACAGGTGATGGGTGTTGGTGGCGAACACCAGCACCGTGCCCATGAGCATCAGGAAGGCGGCGATGGTGGTGCCAGGCGAGGCCTGCAGCGGATTGGTCGTCTGGGCGAAGCTGAGGGTGGTCTGGAGCGACACGATCTCTCCTGCGACCGCGAGCGCCGAGACGAAGACTCTCAGGATCGCGCCGATGGCCAGGCCCACGATCACTTCGCGGATCACCCAGCCCACCGAGGCGCCGAGGGACTCGGGCAGGGGCGGCAGGCTGCCGCCGACGACCGGCCAAAGGACGAACGCCACCACCAGCGCCAGCGACAGGCGGATACGCGGCGGGACATAGCTCTCGCCGATGCCGGGCAGGGTGAGGAAGATGGCGCCGATGCGGGCGAAGATCAGCCCGCCGGCCCAGACCTGATCGGCGGTGGCGTAGGGCTCCACTACATCCCCGAGATGCGGGCGGCGATCTCGCGCATGAAGGCACCCAGAAGCCCACCCATCAGCGGCAGGAACAGGAGCAAGCTCACAAAGATGGCGATGATCTTGGGCGCATAGACCAGCGACTGCTCCTGGATCTGGGTCAGGGCTTGAAACAGGCCGATGCCGACGCCGACGATCAGGCCGACGATGAGCACGGGCGCGCACAGCTGGATGGTCAGCCACAGGGCGTCGCGGCCCACGTCCAGAACTTCCGCGCCGCTCATGGCCCGCACACTCCCGAGATACTCGGCAAGAAATGCCGGGAGCGTGGTTAACGCGGAGTTACCCTTCTCCCCTTGCGGGAGAAGGTGGCCCGGAGGGCCGGATGAGGGGTGAAACTCGGTGATTGGCGTTGCGGGAGCCGACGGCGTTTCATCGGTGCCGCCTTCTTGCACCCCTCATCCGACCTCGCTGCGCTCGGCCACCTTCTCCCGCAAGGGGAGAAGGGAGGTCAGGCCGCTGCCTTTTCCAGCGCGGCTTGCGCCTCTTCACGGCGGCCGAGGCGGTTCAGCGCCTCCGCGTGGGCGAGGTGAAGGGCCCGCCATTCGGGGGCTAGGGGAATGGCCTGTTCGTATTTCTCCATCGCTGCGGCCCAGCGCCCCTGCGCGGCCAGCGCGTCGCCCCAGCCCTTGAGCGGATCGGCCCAGCGCGGCCCGCGCAGATGGGCGTCGCGGAAGCGGGTGACGGCGCGGGCGTGGTCGCCGCGGGCCAGCAGTGCGAGCCCCCGCCGCTGGTAGGCGAAGGGCAGGGACGGGGCCAGCCGAATGGCCACGCCATACTGGCGGTCGGCCTCGGCGGTCAGGCCTTGGGCCTCCAGCACATCGGCGCGGAAGGCGGCGCAGGCGATGAGGCGGTCGGCGCGCGCGAAGGCGGCCTCGGCTTCCTGGCGGCTGCCATTCAGGCCCAGCGTCAGCCCGAGGTAACAAGGGGCCTCGTAGAAGGCGTAGGCGACGTCGCCGTCGGCCTGCCACAGCGCGTCCAGCGCCTGCATGGCCGCGAGCGCGCGGGCCGTATCGCCGCTTTCGAGCGCCTCATAGGTGTCGATCATGTGGCCAGTGGCCGCGACCTCGGGGGAGCCGACCCGGCCGGCACGCCACAAGGTGCCGGCATGGACAAAATCATGCCGGTTGGCCTCGGCGTCGGCGAGTGTGATTTCCTGCCCGCCCAGCGCGTTCTCGCCGCCTGTCTCAGCGATGTCGCCCGTGCCGATTTCGACCAGGCGGGTCCAGTCGCGGAGCAGCAGCAGGTAGGACTCGCTCTCCATCGGCTCGCCGTCCTCTGCCGTTCGGGCGGCCATGTCGCGGCCGACGCGGTAGGCGGCCTCTTCGCCCTCCGTATCGAACAGGACGCCGACCAGCATGTCCCAGGCGGACTCGTTGTCAGGATTGGCGCGGATGGACAGGCGCAGCTTCTCGGCCGCCTCCTCTGGCCGCCCCAGGGAACTCAGCATGATGCCCCAGTAACGAGCCAGCGCCCCGCGCGACTCAGGGTGCTGGGCATAGGCGCCAGGCAAGAAAGCCTCGGCGTCCTCATAGCGCTGGGTCTGCAGCAGGTACCAGGTGAACAGCTCCGGCTGGAACTGACCGTACATGTATTCTGAGGCCTCACGGATAAGGCGCGGCATGTCGGACTCGGGACCGGTGAAAGTTTGCGCACGAACGCCATCGGCGCGAATCGTCAGGGATACTACGCCGGTCGTGCTGACCGTGACCGATCCGGTGATGTTGGTTTCCTGGCCAAACCAGGTGCGTAACAGCTTGTCGATGTCACCGATCGATACACCGGTCGTCGGCACCACGACCGCCGTGTCCCGGGTCCAGGTCAGGGCGACAGCCCGGCTCTGTTCGCCGTAGCGGGCCTCACGGTTGATGGTGATGATGACGTCGGAGACCCCGCGCGCGATGACCTGGCCGGAGTGCCCGCGGTGGGTCAGTGCAAAGGGGCTGTCGAACGGGTTCACGACAACGGCTCTCGATTGAGACGCCGTCCAGACCATTCCACACAAGCCAATTACGAAGGCCAGGCCAACGCAGGCGGTCATGACGCGCAGGACGAAGCCCATGCGCTCGTTGGAGACCTGGGCCTTGATCAGGCGGCGCTGTTCCTCGACCAGCAGGACGGCGGGGTCCGGCGGACCCATGGTCGGCTCGGCCTGCTCCATGGCCTCCTCGGCCATCTCGATGGCGTCCAGCGTCTCGACCGCCTCCTTGCGGCGGCGTCCCAGCCGGATGCGGCCCTCGCGCGGATCCTCGTCGGTCATTCGCCCCCCGGTCGCCGGTCAGGTTAGCGCAAGTGTCGCGGGCGGCAAGGCTGCGGCCCGACCCTTGCGCCGATCCCGCCAGAACAGGGACTTTCCATGGTCTGGACCGCGATTTCGACCCGAAACGAGACACCGCCCATCGCGCGCGGCGGGTGGCTGGATGCGCTGCGCTTCATCGTGGCCTCCCTGATCATCCTGCATCACTTCCAGGCGGCGGGGCCGGCGCCCCTGGCCGAGGCGCTGCATCCTGTGTTCGAGCGGGGCGGGTTCCTGCTGACCAACTTCTTCCTGATCGATTCCGGCTACGTCCTGATGCGGGTCTATGGCGGCTCGGTCGCTTCGGGCCGGATGTCACCGGGCGACTTCTTCCTGAAGCGGTTCCTCAGGGTCTATCCGGCCCATCTGATCATGGTGCTGGGGCTGGTGGCCCTGGTCGTCGTGGGAACGGCGGTGGGCTTCGCGCCGCGCAATCCCGAATGGTTCGCCTGGGACCAGCTGCCGGCGCAGGCGGCTCTGGTCCAGTCCTTCGGCGTCTATGGTGGGCTGGGGTGGAATGCGCCAAGCTGGTCGATCTCGGCCCTGCTCGGCTGTTACCTCGCCTTTCCGTGGATTCTGATGGCGCTGAAGCGGGCCGGGCCGTGGACGGCGCTGATCGCAGCGGCGGGGCTCTATCTGCTGGCCAACGCGCTGACGCAAAGCCTGCTGGGCTATCCTGTCTACCAGATGCCGATGATGTACGGCGTGTGGCGGGCGTTGCCGCTGTTCCTGCTGGGCATGGCGCTGGCGGTGGTGTCGGAGCGGGTGTTCGTGGCGCCGCGTCTGGCCCGGATCATCGGGGTGGCGGCCGTGGTGGGGCTGGCGACCGTGCAGGCCTTCGACAAGCACGCCCTGATCTCCATCGTCTTCATCAGCCTGATCCTTCTGGCGGCCGGGGCCATTCCGGTGATGCGGCCGTCGAAGTGGGTCGAGAAGGCCAGCGTGGTCTCCTTCGCCATGTTCATCACCAATGAGCCGGTGCGCATCGCCTGGTTCGGCGTGGTCAATGTGTTGATCGCCCGTTTCGCCCTGCCGGTCGGGATGCAGTGGGGGCTGTGGGCGCTGGGGGTTCTGGCGGCCTTCGTCTTCGCCTTCGTTTTCCACGCGCTGATCGATCAGCCGATCCAGAACCGGATCAAGGGCTGGCTGTCACGGCGTCGCACCGCGCGCCGCCCAGTCGAAGCCGGGCCGGTGGTGTCGATCGAGGGATAGGCCAGCCGTCGCGCGCTTCGACTTCCCCTTTCGTCATTCCGGGCGACGGGAGCGAAGCGACCAGAGACCCGGAACAGGGTGGCGCGCGAGAGCGCGAAACTGTCCCGCACGATGCTGCTGACGCATTTCGCCTGCGCTTCGCTTCGGCGCCGCCCTGTTCCGGGTCTGCGCTGCGCTCCGCCCGGAATGACGAAAGAAAACAGGAGTAAGCGATCGCGCTGAAGTCAGGGATCGTGAGCTTGCCGTCAGGAGCCAAACCGTGCCCATAGGGCGGCATGAGTGACGCGCGTCTCAGGGACGTTTTCATCACCGGGACGGGGGCCTTCCTGCCGGGCGAGCCAGTCGCCGTGGAGGCGATGGAGGCCTTCATCGGCCGGATCGGCGGACGGTCCTCGGCGGTCGGGCGACGAGCGCTGCGCTGGAACGGGGTCGAGACGCGGCACTATGCGCTCAATGCTGACGGTCGGCCGCTGCATTCCAACGCTTCCATGACGGCCGATGCCTTGCGGGCCGCGCTGGACGCCGCTGGGCTGGCGGCCGCCGATCTCGACTTTCTGGCGACGGCGACGACCCAGGGCGATTATCTGGTCCCCGGCCATGCGGCGGCGGTGCATGGCGAACTGGGCAGCGGCCCGATGGAGATCGCCAGTCACCAGTCCGTCTGCGCCTCCGCCCTGACGGCGCTCAAGCACGCCTGGCTTTCGGTTCGGGCCGGGGAAGCCGAGGTCGCGGCGACGGCGGCCGGGGAGTTCTCGTCGCGCTGGTTCCGGCCCGAGTTCTACGAAGGAACCACGCTGGTCGACGCCAAGGGGCGGGCGCGGGTCGAGGCGGATTTCCTGCGGTTCACCCTGTCGGACGGGGCGGGCGCCGTTGTGCTGGAGCCCAGGCCCCGAACCGACGCCCTGTCGCTCAAGATCGAGTGGATCGACCTGACCTCGCTGGCGGGGCGCTTCGATCCCTGCATGTGGGCGGGTTCGACCTTCGCGGACCGGTCGGACATGCGCACGGCCTGGAGCCACGCCGGGCCGGTCGCGGCCCATGCAGCGGGTTCAGTAGCGCTGGTTCAGGACTTCGAGCTTCTGAAGATCGTCATCCGGGCCTGGATCGGCGTCTGGCTGGAGAAGGTCGACACGGGCCGGATCGACCCGGCCCGCGTCGATCACCTGCTGTGCCACTATTCGGCGCGGTCGCTGCGCGAAGAGATCGTCGGGCTTCTGGAGAGCACCGCCGCGATGATCCCGGAATCCAGGTGGTTCTCGAACCT
>JADCBH010000285.1 GCA_020253595.1 Brevundimonas sp. | reverse complement strand
TCCGGAGTTCGCGCCGCCGCCCGAGACGCCCCTGCCGCGCCCTGCGCCCCGTCCTGCCGAGACCGCCGAGAAGGCCGAGCCTGTGCGGCCTGCCACGCCCGCCGCGCGTCCGGCCGCAGAAACGCCAGCCCCTGTCGCGGACGGCGCAGGGGGCAACGCAGCTGTGCAGATCGGGGCCTTCTCCTCGACCGCCGTCGCAGATCGGGAATACGCCGCTGTGGCTGCCCGCTTCCCTCAGTTCGCCCGGAACGCCACCAAGCGGGTTCAGGAGGTGACGGCGTCGAACGGCTCCACCGTCTATCGGACGACCTTCACGGGCCTGTCGGCTGCCGATGCCCGCGCCTTCTGCGCCGCCATTCAGGCGGGCGGCGGCGACTGTTTGGTGCGATAGCCGGATTGTCTAGCGCCGCCATCCTGGCCTGCAAGGGCGCGGTTCTGACGCCCGAGGAGCGCGCCTTCTTCGGACAGGCGCGGCCCTGGGGTTTCATCCTGTTCCGCCGGAACGTGGAGAACCCCGAGCAGGTCCTGCGCCTCACTGATGCGATGCGAGAGGCGGTCGGCTGGGAGTGCCCCGTCCTGGTCGATCAGGAAGGCGGCCGGGTTCAGCGGCTGGGGCCGCCGCACTGGGCCAAGTATCCGCCGGGCGACGCTTTCCTGAAGGCGGCCAACGATCCCCTCACCGCACGCGAGCTGGCGCGGCTGGGTGGGCGGCTGATGGCGCACGACCTGAAGGCCGTCGGCATCAACGTCGACTGCGCGCCCGTGCTGGATGTGCCGACGCCCGGGGCCCACGACATCATCGGCGACCGCGCCTATGCCAAGGACCCGGCGACCGTGGCGCAGCTGGGCCGCGCCGTGGCCGAGGGTCTTCTGGCCGGCGGCGTCCTGCCCGTCATCAAGCACATGCCCGGACACGGTCGCGCCTTCGCCGACAGCCACAAGGAGCTGCCGACGGTCCACGCCGATCTGGATCATCTGGACACCTGGGATTTCGCGCCCTTCAAGGCTCTGTCGGACATGCCGATCGGGATGACGGCGCACATTGTGTTCACCGCCATCGACAGGAAGCGCCCGGCGACCCAGTCCAGGACAGCGATCAAGCTGATCCGCGAGCGGCTGGGCTTCGGCGGCCTGCTGCTGTCTGACGACTTGTGCATGAACGCCCTGTCCGGCGACCTGACCGAGCGGGCGGAAAAGTCGCTGAAAGCCGGGTGCGACCTCGTCATCCACTGGACGGGTGACATGGCCGAGATGGAACAGGTCATGGTCGGCGTCGGCAAGTTGAAGGGCGGGGCGGCGCGCAGAGCCTCGGCGGCGCTCGCCCGCATCGTCCATACGCCCGAACCGCTGGATGTCGCCGAGGCGCGCCAGCGTTTCGACGCCATGCTGGAGGGCCGTCTGACCGCCGCCAAGGGTCCGGACGTCGGCGAGGCGCAGGCCTGAGCATGGCTGAAGCCTTCCAGCCCAATCTGGACTTTACCGCCGTCGAGGAGGTCGACGCGCGCGACGCGTTCGTCGTCGATCTGGACGGCTACGAAGGGCCTCTGCACGTCCTGCTGGCGCTAGCCCGCACCCAGAAGGTCGATCTGCTGAAGCTGTCGATCACACGGCTGGCCGAGCAGTATCTGGCCTTCGTCCACGAGGCGCGGAGGCGGAACTTCTCGCTGGCGGCGGACTATCTCGTGATGGCGTCGTGGCTGGCCTATCTGAAGTCCCGCCTGCTGCTCCCGCGCACCGAGAAGGGCAAGGGCGACGAGATGCCCGCCGAGGAAATGGCCGCGGCCCTGGCCTTCCGGCTGCAGAAGCTGGAGGCCATGCGCAAGGCGGTGGAGGCGATCACGGCCAGGCCGCAGCTGAAGCGCGACGTCTTCGCCCGCGGCGATCCGCAGGCGACGGTGATCGTGCCGTCCGACCGGATCGACGCCAGCCTGTATGAGCTGATGGCCGCCTATGTGACCCAGCGGCGGCGCGAGGAGCAGCGGCACTACAATCCCGGCCAGCGTGTCGAGGCTTTCGGGCTGGAGGCGGCGCGGGACTGGCTGCGCGAGGTCCTGCCCCGGCTGGAGCAGTGGACGTTGCTGGAGCAGGTGGCGCCGGCGCGGCGTGGCGAGGATGGCCCGACCCAGGCCAGCTTTACCGCCTCGACCCTGTCGGCCAGTCTGGAGCTGGTGAAGGAGGGGGCGATGGATGTGAAACAGGCCGAGGCCTTCGCCGACCTGTATCTGAAACGGCGGGGGCGGGGTCAGGTGCTGGAGCTGGTGCCGTGACGTCCGCAAAGAGCCGGAATGGCATGCCACCTTCGCTGAAGCTCGCGTTGAGCATCACTGACCTCGCCTTCATCGCCTACTGGATCGCGGCCGCGCTTTCACTCGTCAAGGTGATCGAGATTCCTCCGAGTCTGATGTTCGCCGACTACACGGTCCCTAGCGTCGTTGCGTGGAACTGGTCCTTTTTCCCCCTCGATCTGGCTTTCTCGATCATTGGGCTTGCTGCGGTCCATGCCAGCCGCAAGGGGAACCCGATCTGGCAGCCGCTGGCCCTGATATCCCTCGTGCTCACGGTAGTGGCCGGCGGCATGGCGGTGACCTACTGGGCAATCCTGCGTCAGTTTGATCTGGCTTGGTTTCTGCCCAATCTCCTGCTGTTGATCTGGCCGCTTTTCTTTATCCCTCGGCTCGTCCGGAACTTGGGGCGGGGCGAGTGAGCGGCCTGACCTTCGCGCCCGATGACGGCGAGATCGAACGCCGGGTCGAGGCCCTGCTGTTCGCTGCGGCCGGGCCGCTGTCAGCCGCCGATATCACCCGCCGCCTGCCCGAGGGCGCCGACGTCGGCCGGGCCATCGCGTCGCTGCGGACGCGCTATCAGGGCCGGGGCGTGGAGCTGGAATGCGTCGCCGATCGCTGGCGGTTCCGGACTGCCGCTGATCTCGGCTTCCTGATGACGGAGGAGCGGGAGGAGCCACGTCGCCTGTCCAAGGCCGCGTTGGAGACCCTGGCCATCATCGCCTATCACCAGCCGGTCACCCGCGCCGAGATCGAGAGCGTGCGGGGCGTGTCCATGTCCAAGGGCACCCTCGATCTCCTGCTGGAGATGGGTTTCGTGCGGCTGAGAGGACGACGGCGGACGCCGGGGCGACCCGTGACCTATGCGACGGCCGATCGCTTCCTGGAGCATTTCGGTCTGGCCAGTCTGTACGATCTGCCGGGTGCCGCCGAGATGAAGGCAGCCGGGTTGCTGGACCTGTCGCTGCCCGTCGGCTTCGAGGTGCCCGATCCCTCGCGCTCGGGGCCGGATGAGGAGGAAGATCCCATCGAGGACGGCGACGCCCCCGAGTTCGCCCAGGACTTCGTCGGCGACTGAACCCTCCGCGACCCTGGCTGCCGTGTGGCTCAGTTCGTTCAAGGAACCGGAAGACGACCAGTGCCCCAGTTGGCGACCCGATGAAAAATGGCCCCGGGGCTTACGCTCCGGGGCCAAGTCTACTCAGGATCGCCGGCGATGACCGACGATCTCACTGTGAAGGGTCGCTGCTTTTGGCAGGCTGAACGGCGCGTTGTCCGTCGTTCAGCCTAGAAGACCCGGCCGCCGACGCCGCCGTCGAGCATCAGGGTGGCGCCGACGATGGCCGCGCCCTGCTCCATGACGGTTTCCTCGCGGTACTCGGTGTAGATTTCCTCGCGGATCCAGGTGACGACCTTCACACCGGCACCGTAGCGGCGCAGCAGGGAGCGCTCGTTGCATTCGCGCTGGGGCGTCTGGGGCCGGCAGGTCAGTGATCCCGTACGGTCGCGCCAGAGAGCCTCGCCCTTCTGGCAGTAGAAGCTTTCACCGTGGTCGAATGCGACCTGACCGAACCACTCCGCCCAGGTGATCTGAAGGCGCGTGCCGACGATGCAGCGATAGAGTTCGCCCTCATAGCCGTCGTGGATGTCCCGGTCGGGGATGACCTGGGACGCGGGATGGGGGCTGCCGCGGTCGTCGATGCAGAAGGCCTGGATGACGACGCGCTTTTCCCAGCGACGACGGGCTTCGTACGGCACGCGCACGACGCGGGCGACGGCACCGGCCTCGACGGTCAGGCCCTGGATCACGGTGGGATAGGGTTGTTCGACGCTGACGTAGGCGGAACCCCCACCGCCGCCGCGCAGGTTGCCGTAGCCACCCACGCGGGCGTTGATCCCCGCGCGCGACGCCGCTGAGGCGTTCGAGTTGGCGTTGGCGTTGACGTTGATGTTCACGTTGATGCCGCCGCCTGGCGGCGGGTAGTCGGGCGGCCCCGGATGATCGCAGCAGTCCGTCGGAGGCGGCGGCGGCGGCGGCGGCGGCGGCGGGGGAGGGGGCTCGCAGCAGTGCGGCGGCGGCGGAGGCTGGCAGCCTGAAACGCACTGGGCCGCGCCAGTGTTGGCCAGGCCGAAGAAGGCAAGGGCCCCCACGGCGGCCGGCAGCCAGGTCTTGATCCGCACCCGCATGGGTCAGGCTCCTGAAAAGCGTCTCGCGGCCAAGCACGGGCCGATCCAGCCTGACATCTGGCCGCAAAGGTCTTTCGTTTCCGTTTCCGAGAGACTTCTGCCGGGCCTGAGCCTTGCGCCGACGGGGGTGGAGGCTCTCGCATTGTTCCATTCCGGCACGCAGACCCTGATCGACCGTTGGGCGGCCCTGCCGAGGGTCGGCGGCGTCCCCCTGCGCGCCGACTTCGAGCCCATGCGCTTCGGGCGGCTGGTTCCCCGCCTGTTCAGCGCCGACCGGACGTCTGACGGGGCCATCCTCCGTCTGGCCGGGGGCTGGGTCGAGACACTGCATGGCCGGCAGATGACGGGCGTCCCCTGGCTGGATCTGTGGACCTTCGAAAGCCGGCCCATGGTGCAGGCGGCGATTGTCCAGACGGTGCGTGAGGCCCGGCCGGTGGTGGTGGTGGCCGAAGCCGCCCGTCTGAACGGGGCCCTGGAGATCGTGATCGCCCCGTTGAGGACCCACGATGGTCTCGCTGATCGCCTTCTGGGGCTGTATCAGCCCGCCTTCGAACAGGAGCGGCGGCGCGAGGCGGTGGGTCCGCTGACGGCTCGGCTTTCGGTTGGCGTCGGGATATCGAGCAGACCGGCCTTGACCCTCGCGGCCGTGGATGGTCGCCGGATCGCCTAGCTACCGGGGCGCGAGACGAAGAAGGTCGCTGTATTGCCAGTTGCCGTCGCGCTGGTGACGACGCTGCGACCCGAGCCGCGGATGCTGGTCGTCGCGCGCGCTGATACCGCGCCGGAGTTGGTCTGGTCGTTCGAGATGACCATCTGACCGTCGCATTCCGAGCAGGCGTAGCCGGTGACGGCGTTGCCGGTAGCTTCAGCCCCGACGCGGACATCGTACCCGTAGGCACCCGAGAACTCGGACGTGACCTCGACGCCGCCCGAGTTCACCTGGCTGTTGTCGATTTCCAGATAGCGGTCGTTGTTGCCGATCGAGACTTCATTTCCGGTGCCCGCCGCATTGGCCGTGGCCGCGCCATAGTCGTAGGCGGTGACGACGGCCGAGGCGCGCACGCGGGACAGGTTGGACTGGTCGGTCGTCGTCACGACCGAGCCGCCCTGATTGTAGAGAACCGTCTGGTTGGCCGTGGCGCGGGCCCGGCCGGCCAGATCCCAGGCATTGCCGGAGTTGGCGCTGACGTTGGCGGTCACGGCGTCGCCGGCTTGGCGCTGGCGCAGGGTCAGGGCCTGGCTGGAAGCGGCCGTCGAGTTGGCGGCGATGGCATTGCCGATCGACTGGGCGATCACTTCACCGGTCGCGGGGATGTACTGGCTGACGACGAAGCTCTCGGAGCGGACGCTGGCGTCCGAGCGCTGGCTGACGAGGCCTTCAATGCGGGCACCGGTCCCGCCGATGGCGGTCGTGTTGGCGATGGCGGTGGTCGAGATGGAGGTCCCGCCCAGCAGTCGCGCGGTCTGGTTGGTCTGGGCGGCCGCAGCGGTGATTTCGGTCGGGCCGACGATCTGGTTCGCCTCGATCGTCAGGTCAGCGCTATAGGCTCCGGCGGCCAGAGAGTTGCCCCGCGCCTGGGTCTGCAGGTTCAGGGGTCCCTCGCTGTCACCGGTTGCGGACACGGTGGTCGTGGCGCGCGCAGTGCCGTTCATCGTCTGCGACGAGGACAGGTCCAGTGACCCGTTCTGGACCGAGCCGGACAAGCTGTTGCCCTGGGTGGCGTTGTCGACGGCGACCTCGTCCGAGGCATCCTCGACGTTCAGCGTGACACCACTGATGACGTCGCCGAGCTGGAGCTGGTTGTTGAGGACGCGGCTGTCCTGCGACTGAGCGGAAACCTCAGTAGCGGCTGCGACGCACATCGCCGTCGCGGCGATCGTGCCAGCGAGACGGATCGGCGCGAGTCTGGCCATTGTTCGTTCCCGTGTTGTCGTATGCCGGGTAGTAGCCGCCCGTGGGGCCGACGGTGTTCAGCGGATCGTTCTCGGCCGAGAGGCAGACCTCCGGGCCCGGCGCGCCATAGAGGTTGGCCATAAGCTCCACCGTCGCGCGCTCGATCATGGCGCGAACCGCCAACTGAACCGGCTCCATCCCGCCGGTGCCGGCCGAAACGTCGAAGACGTTGCCGTTCAGGAAGTCGAAGACGCCGGCCGAGATTTCGCGGCCGATGATCTGCTTCTGATAGGAAATGACGTCGACGACTTCCTGCGTCGTGGTCTGGACCAGACGCAGGTCCATGGCGACGTTCATGACGTAGATCTTGCCCTGGACGATCCCCGATCCAGGCACGTCGGTGTCGGTTTCGCCGACACCCGCGTCGAAGCCGGCAGAGCGGATGTTGTAGTTCACCTCGGTGATGCCGCCGACGATGTAGAAGTCCGAGCCCGGCACCTGACCGGCAAGGATGCGGCGGTAGTTCGGCTCTTCCGGAGTGCCACCTTCGTCGCCGATCAGGCGATTGTTGGCGTAGCGGAGTTCCATCTCCGAGATGGATGTGTCGTAGCGCTCGACGATCTGGGCCCCCGCCTTGGCCAGCGCCGAAATCGCCATCAAGGACGCGCCACCGGTGATCTGACGCCCACCGTCCGCCGATACCGTGCCGGTGTAGTCTGCGATCCGGCCGACCGCCATCCGCGGCGAGGGCAGGCCATAGCGCCGCGCATAGTCGGCCATGCAGTACAGTGCAGGAGAATAGGGTGTCGGGTTGGCGGTCACCGGCGCATTGCCGATCGGCCGAGCGTAGAGGCCACCTGGGCCTGCCGAGGGGCTGACGCAGGCGCTCAGGGCGACCGCGGAAGCCGTCAGAAGCGCCGGGACGCGCAGCCGGGAAGGGAGACCGAGCGTCATTCGAAGCCTGTGAGCGTGCCGGTCAGGTCGTTGCGAGCCGTGACAGTGCCCGAGTTGGTCTGACGCGAGTTGACGATGACGGTGTTGTGGCTGCCCTGAACCACGACATTCAAATTGTTACCGATGGCGGTCGCACCTGCGACCGAGCTGTAGCCGTTGCCGACGCCGCCGGAATAGCTGTTTGAGACCCCGCCGGACTGGCGTGAATAGGCCGAGGCACCGGACTGGATGATGCCGTCCACGATCAGGCGGTTGCCGTACTGATCCCGGGTGGAGCCGGTCTGGGCCGTGGTCACGGACTGGCGGGCTCCGCCATAGCCGTTCTGGAACTGGGCCATGCCATTCGAGCTCGACACCTGTGCACTGGCGGGCAGGGCGATGATCGAGAGGGCCAGGGCGGCCGATGCGGTCCGGTTCGGGCTCATGTCGACAAATCCCACGCGGCACTCGTGATTCGGCCGCAAGCGCGCGGTCCGCGTCCCAAAATGGTAGACGGGTGTTAAGGATGACTTGATGTGGCGGGGTCCCTTCCGCATTTGAGGGGCATGGAGCCGTCCGACGGCCGATTCGACGGCCCGCCCCCGAGGGAACGCATCTTCAACGCCCCGATCGCGGCGCTGCTTCTGGCTGTGTCGATGCCGGCGCTCTACTGGTTGCAGGAACGCTCCCACACCTATTGGCTGGGGCTGGCCTTCCGGCCGGCCGATCTGGCCGAGGGCCGCTACACTGGCCTGGTGACTTCCATGCTGGTGCATGGCGGGTGGGCCCATGTGCTGATGAACGCAGTCGGTGCCCTGACCTTCGGTGCGCCTCTCGCCCGTCTGTTCAGGGG
>JADCBH010000284.1 GCA_020253595.1 Brevundimonas sp. | reverse complement strand
CCCGGTCCAGCTCACCCGCGAACGCCGCCTCGCCCCCGCCCCGCAACAGCGCCGCCAGCACCGCCATCAGGTCCCGCGCCGACAAGCCGCGCAGCCGCTCCGCCAGCGCCTCGATGCCGCTGACACCCAACACGGTCTCCATCTCCGCCAGCGCCCCCAGCGTCAGACACAGCCTCCGCTCCGCCCCCGCCAGCCGAACCACGGCCTCGCCGCGCACGCCGTTCGCACTCATTCGCCTGCCCTCCGTGAGGTGAGGGAGTAGGGGTTAGGGAGTAGGGAGTAGGGCGCGAAGAGCATGGCCACAGCGTACGCGTATCGCGTCGCGCACCGGCGTCACCGCCCCACCTCCCTAATCCCTAATCCCTAATCCCTACGCCCTATCCCGCGCTGAACCCGATCTCGCCCGCGCTCGCCAGGCTGATGGCGAACGTCGCCTCGCCCTCGTGGTCGCCGGCATACTCCAGCGCCGACACCAGGAACGGCCCCTCCAGCGTGCCGAAGTCCGGCACGATCAGCCGCCAGATCTTCGCCGCCTGCTCGAAGAACGCCTCCCGGATCAGGGCATCCGAGGCGGCATCGCGAAAGATCCCCTGCCCCGACACCGCCGCCGACTTCACCCCCGCCCCGCCCAGCAGCTCGCGCCACCGCCCGGCCGAATCCGCATCCGTCGCATCCACCGTCCGCGCGTTCAGCGAAATCGTCCGCGCCCTCAACCCCGCCACGGTGACGAACGTCCCCGCCCCCTGCCCGATCTTGAGCAGAATGTCCTTCCCGCGCTGTGCGGCCATTCCCAGTCTCCTCCCTTGCAAGCGAAGCGCAGCGGGGGAGGGGGACCGCGAAGCGGTGGAGGGGGCGAGCCCCACACACCGCTCTCGCATCCGCCCCCTCCACCATGCTGCGCATGGTCCCCCTCCCCCGCTGCGCGGGTGAGGATCAGATTTCCTCCGTCACCGCCCTCAGCCGCACCACGCCCCAGGTCGCCCGCTGTCCCTGTCCCCGGAACACGTCGATGAACGTCGTCCTCAGGCTGATCGCCCGCACCCCGTCCGCCTCCAGCGGAGCCTCGTGCAGCGCCGCCCGCACGGCCGCGCAGACGGCCTTGGCCTCCTCCACGCCGTCGAAGCGCGAGGCGCATCGCAGCGAAATCCGGTGCTCGATCCCGCAGTCCGCCGCCGGCACGGGCGAGCTTTCCGATCGCCCCACGGTCAGGCGCGGCCAGCCCGCGTCCCTCGGCGCCTGATCCCAGATCCGCGCCGGATCGCCCAGCAGGGCCTTCAGCGTCGCATCCGCCCGCAGGTGCGCGATCAGCGCCTTCTGCAGCGCGCTCTCATGATCCCTCATCGCGTCCTCTCCAGCTGCAGCGTCGACCGTCCCGGCCGGTCCGCCCCGGCATCCACCTGGGCGATCGCCCAGTCGGCCCCGCCGAACCGGATCACCCGTCCCTCGATCAGCCGGGGATCGGTCCGCGCCTCCGCTGTCGCGATCTCGACGGCCACCGCCCCTTCGGCCTCGCTCCGCTCGCGCCGCCGCCGCCCCTCGACCCCCAGCCAGACCATCCCCAGCGGCTCGAACGACACCGCCCGCCCGCCGTAGGGGGTCTCGGCCTCGACGGCCTTGAACAACTCTCCGAGCACCCTCACAGCCGCACCACCCGGTACGGCGCGATCCAGGCCTCGACCGGCCGGACCGGCATCTCCCGCTCGCCCCGCTCATAGGCGCGCAAGGCCAGCATCAGGATCGCCAGCCGCAACGGCGCCGGCGACGTCGAGGTGAGCGTCAACCCCACCTCCCCTTCCACCCGGCTCCGCGCCGCATCGATCAACGTCTGGATCAGCCCGTCCTCCGCGCCATGCTCGACGCGCAGGAACAGCTTCGCCTCCGTGAGGCTCACGGGTGCGGTCATGGGTTTTCTCCGATGTTGGTATTGTCCCTCTCCCCTTGCGGGAGAGGGAGGCCGCGCACGGCGGCGCAGCCGTCGTCCTGGCGCGGGCGGGTGAGGGGTGACACTGGGTCTGTCCGTTCGGACACAAAACCCCTCACCCTTTCGCGCAAGTCCGTTCGCTTCGCTCTCGGGCGCTCAAGCCCTCTCCCACAAGGGGAGAGGGAGACACCGTCGATCAGCTCGCCGCGAACTTCATCACCTTGATGGCATCAAAGTTCTGCACCCCGCCGCCGACCCGCTTGGTCGTGTAGAACAGCACATAGGGCTTGGCCGAATACGGGTCCCTCAGCACCCGCACCCCGGCCCGATCCACGATCAGATACCCCCGCTGGAAGTCCCCGAAGGCGATGGCGCAACTGTTGGCCGCGATGTCCGGCATGGTCTCGATCTCGGTGACCGGATAGCCGAGCAAGGACGCCGTCTCCCCCGCCCGCGTCGCCGGCGACCAGATGTAGTTCCCGTCCGCGTCCTTGAACTTCCTCACCGTCGACACCGTCTTGCGGTTCATCACGAACCGCCCGCCCGGCCGGTACTGGGCCCTGGGCGCATAGATCAGGTCGATCAGCCGGTCGGCCGGACTGGTCGCCGAAAAGGCCCCGGCCGCGCCCGACGCCACATAGCCGATGCCGCCCCAGGCGTGGCTGACGTCCGCCACCATGTCATAGGCCAGGAAGCCTTTGGGCTTGTTCACCCCGTCGCCGGTCACGAACGCCGTCGTCTCCTGCGCGGCGAACGCATCCTCGACCTCGCTCGCCAGCCATTCGTCCAGATCGACCAGGGCGTCGTCCAGCAGAGCCTGGGTCGCCGCCGGATTGGCGTAGAGATCGGCCGCCGGAAACTCCAGCAAGGCCAGCGTCGCTGGATCCGTCTCCGGCCGCGCCGCCGTCTCGGCTACCCAGCCGGACGCGATCCCCGCCGTCGACACCGGCTTTCGGAACACGCCCGACGCCACGGTCCGCACCGTCGCGATCTCCCGCATCGGACTGACCGTCATCAGCCTTCGCTCGATCGCCCGCTCCGTCTCCGGCGGCACCACATAGCCCCCCGACGTCGGCGCCGAACTCAACCCCGCCTTCACCTCCAGCCCCACCTCGCGCCCCGTCCGCACATACCCGTCGAATGCCGACTTCGTCTCCTCCCCATCGCGCAGCGATGGGGAGGTGGCTCGACCGAAGGGAGAGACGGAGGGGTTGCTTGCCCCGGACTCCGTCGAGATCCCCGGCCGCCGCGCCTCGCTCAGCGCCCGGTCCAGCCGCGCCTGCGCCTGACCCACCGCCTGGTCGATCCGCGCCACCTTCTCTTCCAGCAGCGCATCCGCCGACGCCTTCCTCTCGATCTCGCTCAGCCTTGCGTCATTGGCCCCTTTGAACGCCTCGAACGCCGCCATCATCTCGTGCAGCGCCGCCCGTGCCTCGGGCGTGCCCGAAGCCGTCTTCGTCTCTTTCATGGTGTTCCTCTTTTCTTTCTCCCTCCCCTTCATGGGGAGGGAAAGACCGCGCAGCGGTCAGGGTGGGGCCCGAACGAACGGGCTCCGACGTCACGGCGCAGCCGAGCCCGGGTGGGGCCGTCCCGAGCATTCTCGGTGTTCTGCTAGGCCCCACCCGGACTGTCGCTTCGCGCCAGTCGTCCCTCCCCATGAAGGGGAGGGAGAATGCTTTCCATCAACCGCGCGACGCGCCACTCTCCGCGCAGACCCTTGGAGACTTCTGAGATGCGCCCGACGATTCTCGCCGCCGCCCTGCTGGCCCTCGCGCCGTCCCCGGCGCTTGCCCAGACACCGCCCGAGCCGACCACGGCGAGCGCCAACCCGGCCTACGCCGCCGACGTCGCCTCGATGGACGCCATCCTGGCCGCTCTCTACGCCGTCATTTCCGGCGACGCGGGCGTGGCCCGCGACTGGGACCGCTTCCGCAACCTGTTCCATCCCTCGGCGCGTCTATTGCCGACGGGGGTCCGCGAGGGTGTCGGCGTCCTGACACCCCTCACGCCCCAGGATTACGTCGACCGCGCCGGACCGACGCTGGTCCGCGATGGCTTTCACGAGCGCGAGATCGCGCGGCGCACCGAGGCCTTCGGCGCCGTCACCCACGTCTGGTCCACCTACGACGCGCGTCGCTCAGCCGCCGACGCCCAGCCCTTCCTGCGCGGCGTCAACTCCATCCAGCTGTTCAACGACGGCACCCGCTGGTGGATCGTCAGCGTCTACTGGCAGGCCGAGACCCCGACCCTGCCCCTGCCGCCGGAGTACCTGCCCGGCTCCTGATCGCGGCACCGTCAGCTTCGGTCCGATTGACCCCCGCCAAACGCCGTGATCGTGTCGGCCTAACAATGCGTCTGGGAGGACGTCCGATGACCCTGTTCCGCACCACCGTGCTCACGGCCGCGCTCGTCGCGTCCGCTGGCGCGGCTTCCGCCGCCCAGCAATGCGGCGCGACCGTCCACTCCCGCTTTGGCGAGACCCGCGCCTACTTCCAGAACAGCCTCGCCGCCTGCCGCCCCGACGGCTACTGCTCGGTCGTCCTGGCCCTGACGGACCCGACCGATCAGGCCGCCTATGCCCAGCAACTGCGCATCGCCCGCCCGACGCCGGGTGCCGACCACGTCGTCGAACTGGTCGCCGTCACGCCCATGAGCGCCGGCGACGGCCAGCCCATGTCCGTCTCCTTCGGCCGCCGCCCCATCGACCTGAGCGGGCAAGCGGTCCTGCCCAACGGCGAGTCCAACCTGTTCCGGATCACCGACCCGGCGACCGTCTCGGCCATCGTCTCGGGAGCGCGTCGCTCCAACGGCATGCGCTGGACCTACCAGTCCGAGACCGGCCCCGCCGAGGCCTGGTTCGCGCTCGGCGGCGTCACCCGCGCCCTGACCTGGATCGACTGCATGGGGCGTCGCT
>JADCBH010000283.1 GCA_020253595.1 Brevundimonas sp. | reverse complement strand
CGCGAGCGCGTCCTCGTCTTCCATCACCAGGATATAGGGCTGCATTCAGCTCTCTCCGTCAGGCAGTCAGTTCGTGGCCGGCGGGGGCATATGGCCGGTGTCGGCGTCCCAGTCGCCGGGCGTAGGCTGCCAACGCGGCCGCTCGCCCGTCATCTCGTCGCCGGTGATCTCGTAGTGGATGACCTCGGCGATGTTGGTCGCGTGGTCCCCGATCCGTTCCAGGTTCTTGGCCATGAACAGCAGGTGGGTGCAGGCGCTGATCGTGCGCGGGTCGCCCATCATGTAGGTCAGAAGCTCGCGGAACAGGGCGTTGTAGTGCTCGTCGACCTCGTCGTCGGAGGCCCAGACGGCCATGGCGCGGTCGATGTCGGAGGCGGTGTAGGCATCGAGCACGTCGCGCATCCGAAGGGACACCAGCTTGCCCATGCGCTCGATGGACCGGGTCAGCGGCTGCATGGGCTCGGTCTCGGCCAGGCTCAGCGCCCGCTTGGCGATGTTCTTGGCCAGATCGCCGGTGCGCTCCAGATCGGTCGCCAGTTTCATGGCCGACAGGGTCTTGCGCAGATCCGAGGCCACGGGCTGACGCAGGGCAATCAGGCGGATGGCCTTCTTCTCGATGTCCCGGTGCATGGCGTCGAGTTTGGAGTCGCGATCGACGACGGCACGGGCGAGCGCGATGTCGCGACGGGCGACAGATTCCACAGCATCGGCGACCTGGGCCTCGGCCAGACCACCCATGCGGGCGACCTCGGCCGTGAGCTGGTTCAGCTCTTCCCCATAGGCCTTGACCGTATGCTGGTTCATCAATGCCCTTAGCCGAACCGGCCGGTGATGTAGTCGAGCGTGCGCCGTTCGCGGGGATTCGTGAAGATTTCCTCGGTGTCGCCGTGCTCGACCAGGCGGCCGAGGTGGAAGAAGGCCGTGCGCTGGCTGACGCGCGCGGCCTGGGCCATGGAGTGGGTGACGATCACGATGCAGTAGCGCTCGCGCAGCTCGTCGATCAGTTCCTCGATCTTGGCCGTGGCGATGGGGTCGAGCGCCGAGCAGGGCTCGTCCATCAGGATGACTTCGGGGTTCACCGCAATGGCGCGGGCGATCACCAAACGCTGCTGCTGGCCGCCCGACAGGCCGGTGCCGGCGGTGTGCAGGCGGTCGGCGACCTCCTCCCACAGGCCGGCTCGCTTGAGCGAGGCCTCGACGATGTCGTCCATCTCGGCCTTGGAACTGGTCAGGCCGTGGATGCGCGGACCGTAAGCGACGTTCTCATAGATGGTCTTGGGGAAGGGATTGGGCTTCTGGAAGACCATCCCGACCTGGGCGCGCAGCAGCACGGGGTCGACCGAGCGGGCATTGACGTCCTGGCCGTCCATCAGGATCTGGCCGGTCACCTTGGCACCCTGGATGGTGTCGTTCATCCGGTTGATGCAGCGCAGGAAGGTCGACTTGCCACAGCCCGACGGACCGATGAAGGCGGTGACGGTCTTGTCGGGGATATCCAGGCTGATGCCGTGCAGGGCCTGCTTCTCGCCGTAGAAGACGGAGATGTCGCGCGCAGCGATCTTGGTCGGACCCACCGGGGCCTTGGGCGCAGTGACGGTCGGGGTGAAGGATTCCTCGGCCGGGGTCTCGACCGCAGGCAGGACGGTCTCGTCACGGCGATCGGGGGTGCCGGGCTCGGCGGTCGTGCCGCCCTCGCGGCCATCGGGGCTGCGGAAGAAGGGGAGTTTCATGCGCTTACCACCGGCGTTCGAAGCGCCGGCGCAGCAGGATCGCGGCGGCGTTCATGACGATCATGAAGGCGAGGAGGACGAGGATCGCGGCGGCCGTCCGCTCGTGGAAGGCCAGCTCGGACGCGTTCTCCCAGATGTAGACGAGCGACGGCAGGGCACCCGCCGGCTCGGTGATCGCGCCCGGAATGCCCGGGACGAAGCTGACCATGCCGATCAGGAGCAGCGGGGCGGTCTCGCCGAGCGCATGGGCCATGGAGATGATGGTGCCCGTCATGACGCCCGGCATGGCCAGGGGCAGGACGTGATGGAACACCGTCTGGGTCTTGGACGCGCCCATGGCCAGAGCCGCTTCGCGGATCGAGGGCGGGACGGCCTTCAGCGACGAGCGGGTGGCGATGATGATGGTCGGAAGCGCCATCAGGGCCAGCACCAGGCCACCGACCAGGGGGGAGGACCGCGGCAGGTTGGCGAAGTTGATGAACAGGGCCAGACCCAGAAGGCCGTAAACGATCGACGGGACGGCCGCGAGGTTGTTGATGTTGACCTCGATCAGGTCGGTGAACCGCCCGCGCGGCGCGAACTCCTCGAGGTAGACCGCCGCGCCGACGCCCAGCGGAATGGCGATCAGGGCCGTGACCAGCAGCATCAGGGCCGAGCCAACGACGGCCCCGAGAACGCCGGCCAGTTCGGGCTCGGTCGAGTCGCCCTGGGTGAACAGGATGCTGTTGAAGCCGGCGCGGATCGTGCCCTCGCTCTTGAGGTCGTCCAGCCAGGCCATCTGCTGATCCGAGATGCGGCGCAGCTCGGCAGGTTCGGACCGCTTGATCTTGCCCTTGAGATAGAGGTCCGCGTCGTCAGAGACAGGCGCGGTGATCTCGACCGTCTGGCCGATCACCGAAGGGTTCTCGCGGACGAGGGCGGCGGCGCGGAACTTCAGCTCGGAGGACAGGAGGGTGCGATAGGCGTTGGCCTGGGTCCCAAGGGCGTCGTCTGTGATGCCCATGCGAGCGAGCTGCTGCTGGGCGACCATCAGCTGGAAGTTGGTGCCCTGCGGGTAGTCGCGATCGATCCGGGCCGGGTCCATGTAGACCGGCACGGTGATCTCGTTGGAATAGAAGGCCGTGTGACCTTGCTCGATGATGCGGCCGAGCAGCAGACACAGGAAGCCCAGCGCGACCGCGATGGCCAGCAGGCCGTAGGCGCGGAAACGCGCCTCACGCGCATAGCGGCGCTTCAGACCCTTTTGCAGGGCGCCGGCGCGCGCTGCGCGGACCGCGGCGGGATCGACGGGCGCGTCAGTCATACTGTTCCCGATAGGTCTGGACGATCCGCTGGGCCACGACGTTGAGCAGCAGGGTCACGAGGAACAGCGTCAGGCCCAGGCCGAAGGCGGCGAGCGTCTTGGCGCTGTCGAACTCCTGGTCGCCGGTCAGAAGGGTGACGATCTGCACGGTCACCGTCGTGACGGTATCCAGCGGGTTGAGAGTCAGGTTGGCTGCGAGACCGGCCGCCATGGTCACGATCATCGTCTCCCCGATGGCCCGCGACACCGCGAGCAACAGGGCCCCGGCGATACCCGGAAGGGCGGCGGGCAGAAGGACGCGGCTGACCGTTTCGGACTTGGTGGCGCCCATGGCGTAGGAGCCGTCGCGCAACGACTGGGGCACGGCGTTGATGATGTCGTCCGACAAGGACGAAACGAACGGGATCAGCATGATCCCCATGACGGCACCAGCGACCAGTGCCATCTGGTTCTGAACCAGCAGCAGATACTGCCCGATCCCGTCCAGCGGTCCGCCGACGAGCAGCGCCCCGATGCCGTTGAAGAACTCACGGAAGGCCGGGCCGACGGTCAGGGCGGCGAAGAAGCCGTAGACCACGGTCGGGACACCGGCCAGCACCTCCAGCAGAGGCTTGACCACACCGCGGGTCACGGGCCCGGCGTACTCCGACAGATAGATGGCCGAGAACAGGCCGACCGGTGCGGCGACCGCCATGGCGATCAGCATGATCAGGAAGGTGCCGGCGAACAGCGGCACAGCACCGAAGGCGCCGGTCGAGCCGACCTGGTCGGCGCGGATCGCGGTCTGGGGGCTCCACTGGATGCCGAACAGGAACTCTGTGACCGGCACGCGCTCGAAGAACCTCAGGGCGTCCCAGAGCAGCGAGAAGACGATGCCGACAGTCGTCAGGATGGCGACCACCGAACAGGCCAACAGCAGGCCACCGATCCAGCCCTCGACGCGGTTCCGGGCCCTCATGTTCGGCCCGATCTGGGCAAAGGCGAGCAGGCCGCCCAGCAGGGCCGCGATCAGGGCCCCGGCCAGCTCGCCCCAGAGCAGGGTCTGCTGGATACGGGCCGACCGGGCGGCTTCGGAGACGAGCAGGTTGTCGAAGGGGGCGGCCCAGGTCTGGAACGGACGCTGGCCCTCGCCCAGAAGTCGGGCGTCGTTGAGGAAGGCGTCGCGGCGGAACGGCTCCATCTGCTGCACCGCCTCGGGCGCGCCGGCAGATACCAGGTTCTGGGTGACGGGGCCGGAGAAGGCCCCCGCAAGGATGATGATCGCCAAGGCGGGAGCCGCGACCCAGATCAGGGCGTAGTAGCCGTGCTGCTGGGGACGCGAGTGGGCCTTGGCCCCCTCGGCGCGACGCTTGGCGACAGCCAGACCGGCCGCATAGGCGACCAGAGCCAGGACGGCGACCACAGGAATCAGAAACCAGATCATCAGGCCCCTAGCGACACGCGCCGGAATCAGAGGGCGTGCCGATCATCGGCCCGTCTCGCGGCGGAAACTGCCCTCGGATGGTCAGCGGATTAGGACGGTTCCGTGACAGTTCTGCAAAGGCGCAGGCTTCTGT
>JADCBH010000282.1 GCA_020253595.1 Brevundimonas sp. | reverse complement strand
GCCACCCGAGGCCTCGATGCTGCCGTCGATCGGGATTTCCTCGCGCTGCAGGAGACGCAGCGACGCGTTCTCCAGCGACTGGCCGATCTGGCGCAGCTGGCTCGCGGTGTAGCGCGGACCCGCCTGGATGCGGTTGCCGGAGGCGAACGCCAGGGCCAGCGGGCCCGGAACGTCGCGCGTGCCGTCGTCGAAGCCGAGGAAATCGGTGCGGCTGCCGTAGTAGATCAGGCCTTCTTGCGCCGTCGTTTCGGTGTCGTAGCCGATGCCGACCTTCAGATCGAAGAAGGGCTCATTGGGGGCGTCGACCGTCTCCAGGTCGATCACGCCACCGCCGAACTCGCCGGGATAGTTGACCGAGTAGGTCTTCTGGACGGTGACGCCTTCGAGGATGGAAGACGGGAACAGGTCCAGAGGCACGACACGCTGCAGCGGCTCAGGCGACGGCAGGGGCGAGCCATTCAGCAGGGCCGACGAATACCGCTCCCCCAGACCGCGCACATAGACGAAGCGTCCTTCGACGACCGACAGGCCCGTGACGCGGGTCAGGGCGGCAGCGGCGCTGGAATCGCCCGTGCGCTCCAGGTCTTCGGCCGTCAGGAAGGCGGCGACCTCGGGGCTTTCGCGGTTGGGTTCGGGAATGTAACGGCCCAGGACGACGATCTCGTCGACCTGGGTGGCCTCGTCCTGGGACGGGTCGGCCGGGGTCTGCTCGGCCGGGGCTGTCTGGGCCTGGGCCAGGCCGGGCGCGATCAGCGCGCTGGTGGCCAGGAGGACCCCTGTCAGGGTCAGGGAAAGAGTCTTCATGATCTGCGCGCCTTGAAGGGGTTCAACGGAAAGCGGGAAAGGCGGCGGCGGTCCCGGAAGACCGCCGCCTCGCTATCCGTCATCAGCAGGTCGTGTTGCCCGACAGGCCGCAGGTCCAGCCGGCGTACCAGGTGTCGGCAGCGTTCTGGACGGCACCGATGTAGGTCGTGGCCGTGAAGGCGCTGTAGACGGCCGGGGCATTGACCGGGGTCACGGCGGTTTCGTTGGCGCCGTTGATGAAGGTCAGGACCTGGTTGGTCAGCGTCGTGCCCGACGCCGGAGCCGTCAGGGTCGAGGTGCCCGCCGCCGTGTTGCCGACGCTCGGGGCCGTGGTGAACACCGCCGTCGAGATGGTGGCGTTGGCCGGGCGGTACGAGACCGGGCAGGACATGAACACCGAGCGGAAGTTGGTGCCCGCCGTCTGGGTGTCGGCGTCGGCGATGGCCAGGCAGCCGGCGACCGAGCCGGTCGCTGCCGTGAAGACCGAGTTGATCACGGTCGCGGCCGTGCCGGTGTCGAAGTGGGCCACGGTGTGAGCGTCGATCGGCGAGTTGCGGCCGACCAGGGTCCAGTTGGCGATCCGGGGCTGCGAGTTGTAGCGCGAGGCCAGCGGAGTCGCAGCCGGAGCGGCCGAGAACTCGAAGCCGGCCGAGCGGCTGGTCGAGGTCGGGGCGCGCTGCGTCACGATGCCGAACTGGGCACCACCGCGCCAGCCGGTGTCGGTGTCGAAGGCGTCGTCGTCGGCGCCGGTGATGACGATGCGGCTGAGGTTGACGTTGCCGCCGAAGATTTCGATGCCGTCGTCCGAGGAGTTGTGAACCTGGACGAACTCGACCGTGGTGCCCGAACCGACGCCGCCCATGGTCAGGCCCTGCAGCTCGTTGCCGGTCGAGATCTCGAAGCCCGAGAACTTGATCTGGACGTAGCGGATACGGCCCGAGTTATCGGTCGGGGTGTTGCCGCCGTAGAAGGCCGAGGTGCCTTCGACCTGACCGGTGCAGGTGACCGGGGCGGTCAGCTGGCAGTTGGCCTGGGGCGCGCGGCCGGCGATCACGAGACCGCCCCACTGGCCCTGCGAGGTCAGGGTGGTGGTGCCTTCGATGTTCTGTCGGCTGGTGAAGATGATCGGGTTCGACGCCGTGCCTTCGGCGAAGATCTGCGAGCCGCGGTTGACGATCAGGTAGTCCGAACCGCCCGAGGCGAAGACGCGCACGCCCGGCTCGATGGTCAGGATGCCCTGCTGGCCGGTCGGAGCGCCCGGGTCGATGCCGCGGTCGGTGCCGACCTGGGTGCGGCCCGAGATGGAGTAGATCGTGCCGGCGCGGTTCGAGAGCGTCAGGTTGCCGATGATGTCGGCCGGCAGCTGGCAGGCGCGCAGGGTGCCGTTGGCGACAAGGCCGACGTTGGCCAGACCGGCCGGGCAGTCGGCAGCCGGAGTGCCCGGGGTCGGCGGGGTCGGGGTGGTCGGGGTGGTCGGGGTCGTGCCGCCGCCGAAGTCGCCTTCACCGGGCGAAGCCACCTCGGCGGAGCCGCAGGCGGCCAGCGCCATCACGGCCGCACCGGCCATCAGAACCTTGGTCAGTCGAAGCATCGGGGATCCCCTCGCGTTGAATGTTCGGTCGCCCAGCGTCCGAACGACGCAGTCCCAGCAACCCCGCGCCGCCTTTAGGGGCTGAATGCGATGCTCCCATGACAGAAAATCTGCAGAATATTACAGTTGTTCAGAGTTCGGATCAGTCGTCACAGACCCGTCCAGAACGAATACTTGATATGCTTTTGCGACAATCCATCCGGTTACGGATTTTCGATTGCGTGCCTTACGCGAAACCGATTCCGGCTTGAGCCCAACGGTGGTTTCGCTAGGGTGCAGCCAGCTTCCGCGGGCATGATGTAGTGGTAGCCTGAAAGCTTCCCAAGCTTTTCGTGCGGGTTCGATTCCCGCTGCCCGCTCCAGCCTTCAACCCACGCAGAAACGCCGCCCGAACAGGGCGGCGTTTCCGTCTGGTGTGCCCTGTCTAGGGGCGCTTGCGGGTCAGAAGGCTGGCACCGGAACCGACCGTGGTGGCGATCCCTATGGCGGCCCAGAAGGCGGCGTCGCCCCAGTTCCGGAACCACAGGTGAAACCCGACCACGCCGATCCAGATGACAGCCAGTCCGATTGTCGCTCCGGCCAGGGCAGAACGCCCTGACCGGCCGTCGCTGGAGCCCCGCGTCACTGGCGCGTGACCGTGACGCCACGGTCCTCAAGAATTTCCTGGACGCTGTCATCGCCGGCCAGGTGAGCACTGCCGACGGCGATGAAGGTCGTGCCGGAGCCGGCCAGAAGGGTCTGGATCTGATCGGCCCAGTTGGCGTTCCGGCGGACAAGCAGGGCCTGGTAGATCTCTTCCGAGGCCGAGCGCATCTCGTCGACGCCCAGACGCTCGATGCCCTCGACGTCGCCCTCGGCCCAAGCGTTGACCAAGGCGTCCAGCTCGGTCGTGGCGTCCTTGTAGCTCTCGAGCGCGGCGCGCAGGAAGGCGACCTGGGTCTCTTCGGACAGGGTGGCGAGGATGCGGACCTGCTCGTCGATCGTCTCGAAACCGGAGACCGGCTTTCCGGCGGCTTCGGCTCGCGCCTTGAGGATCATCTCGACGCCCGACTGGGGATCGTAACCCGCCCGCATCAGCGGCGCGACCGACAGGGTCAGGCCAACGAGCCAGGGGCGAAGGGGGTCGAGCTGGGCCGCCGTGGCGCCGATCGACTGGGCCGCCGTGTTCAGCTCGGCGATCTCCTCGGCCGTCAGAAGGCTGGACAGGGGACGGTCGGGCGACACGCCGTACTGGCCGATCAGGGGCTGGATGGCAGCCTGGTCGTCGGGGTTGGAGATCTCGAAGATCACGTTCTGGCTTGCGTCGAAGGCGGCGTCGACCTTGGGCGAGCCCCAGGCAGTGGTCGGGCGCAGCACATGGACCGTGCCGAACAGATACAGGGTCGAGTCATCGTCCTTGATGACCCAGAGGGCCGGGCCGTCACCCTGGGCCGCAGGCACAGCGGCGGGTGCAGCTTGGGCGAAGGCGACGGCCGGGGCCGAGGCGAGCAGGGTCACGGTCAGGCCGAGACCGAGGGCGGCACCGGCGGCCGTGCGGCCGACGCGGGCAACGGAGGACTTGAGCAGGGAGGCGAGTGTCATCGATCCGATCCTTTCGATCAGGTTGGAAGGCATTGAGGTCAGGAGGAAGGCGAAGGGGTCAGGAGATCCCGCGCCGCGCGGAGGCGACGATGGACGAGAGCAAGTAGACGGCCATCAGGATGCCGGTGAGGGCCCAGACGCTGATGGTCTCCACCAAGCCGAGGCGCTCGGCAGCGGCGTAGAGGAACAGGGCCGTCTGAAGCGCCCAGAAGGCGATGGCGGAAGTCTCGGCCATGACCTGGCGCAGCATCTCGTCGGCGCGGCGCCAGAGCATGACGTTGGCCACCGTCTGGATGGCCAGGAGCAGGACGATCCCGCCGAAGACCATGTCGGGCGCGATGGACGCCGGGGCATACATGGGCAGGAGAAACATCATGCCCGCCAGCAGGAAGACGACGATCTGCAGCACGCCGCAGCCCTTGGGAATGGTCGAGGGCCGGGTGAAGAGCACGACCATGCTCATCAGGCCCACGGCGATCAGGGCAACAGCCATGGCGGTGGCGAGCGCATCGGGCCAGGTCGTGTCGCCCGGATCGAACAGGGTTGCCAGACCATAGCCACAGAGGGCTCCGAGGCCGCCGAGGACGATGACGCCGCCGATCTTCATGGCCAGGGACTGGGGACGATCTTGAACTTCAGACATCATGGTCAGGCTCCGGTGTCCGAGAAGATGGATTCGATGGGCTGTTCGAAGACGCGGGCAATCTTGAAGGCGAGCGGCAGGGAGGGGTCGTAGCGGCCGGTTTCCAGCGCATTGACCGTCTGGCGCGAGACCCCGAGCGCGGCCGCCAGGTCGGCCTGGCTCCAGTTGCGTTCGGCGCGAAGGACCTTGAGGCGATTGTTCATGGGGTCACCGACGCTTGAGCCACCAGAAGGCCCAGGCGACGGCGTAGCCGAGGGTCTGGACGAGAACGACGAAACCGGCTCCGCCGAGCAACAGGTCCTTGGGTGACGCCGTGAGGGCTTCGGGCGCGCTGTAGACCAAGGTGTAGAGGGCCACGCTGCCGATGGCCAGACCGGCGGTCGAACCCCACCACCAGGCCCACTTGTGGGCTTCGCGAGCGGCCTCATCGAGGGAGCGCCACCAACCGATGCAGACCCAGAAGCAGACGGCCATGGCCAGGGCGAAGGCCCCGCCGACGATCACCGGGCCGACACCGTCGAGGTCGCCAAGGGCCGCCGACAAGCCACCGGCGATCATTCCGGCCAGAACACAGAAGCCCATGACGGCCGCGTACCGGGACAGGGGGCGTTCAGACACATCTTCCTCCGCGATCCATACCAGAGCCATGACAAGCAACCCCGTCTGATTGACAAGGTTGTTTTACATAACGCCCGCGACTTGTCAAGCGACCTTGTCAGCGGTCGCGGGAAACTTCAAGAGCCGGGGTCTGCGCCGCGCTCTGGGCCGCGTCGGCCAGGAGTTCAGGGCGGTTCAGCGCGCGGGGCGCGGCGTCGACGGGGGCAGCGAGCGGCAGGTCCCGGCCTTCATGGTCGACCTTCAGATCCTCGAATCGGCGGGCCGAGACCATGACCTGGGTTTCGAGCGAGCCGACGAAGGCGTTGTACTTGTCGACGGCGAGACCGAGCGACTTGCCCAGCCCCATGGCGTGGCTGCCCATGACCGACAGGCGCTTGTAGAGTTCCTTACCCAGCTTTGCGACCTCGTCGGCGTTCCGGGACTGCTCCTCCGCCCGCCAGCCGTAGGCGACCGCCTTGCACAGGGCGAACAGGGTGGAAGGGGTGACGATGATGACGCGTTTGGTCATCGCCTCGGTCATCAGCTCGGGCTCGCGGTCGAGCGCCGCCGAAAGGAAGGCATCGGACGGAACGAACAGGGCGACGAAATCAGGGCTGGGCGTGAACTGGTCCTGATAGGCCTTGGCGGCGAGCGCGGCGACATGGGCCTTGATGGCCTGGGCGTTGCGGGTGGCCAAGGCGGCCTCGCGCTCGGCATCGTCGGCGTCGCCGGGTTCGGGAAAGACCAGCGGGGCCTTGGCGTCAATGACGAACATGCCGGCGCCGGGCAGGCGCACGAGGAAGTCGGGGCGTTTCTGGCGGCCATCCTCGTCGGCGGCCGAGGATTGTTCGATGTAGTCGAAACGGCCCGCCATGCCGGCGGCCTCCAGCACATTGCGGCAGGTCTGCTCGCCCCAGCGGCCGCGCCGGCCGGTGTTGCCGCGCAGGACCTCGGTCAGGCGCCGGGCCTCGTCGCGGGTGGCCGACGAGGCGATCATCAGGGCCGACAGCTGTTCCTTGAGCGTGCCGGTCTCCTCGGCGCGGGCCTTGTCGAGCGCGGTGACCTTTTCCTCGAAGGCCTTGAGCGTGTCGGCCACGGGCTTGAGCTGGGCCTCCAGCCGCTCTCGGGCGACGCGGTCCTGGGCCTTGAAGGTCTCGGTGGCGCGGGTGACCATCTGGTCGGCCACGGCCTGGGCCGACTGGGCGGCCTGGGCCGTCAGGACCTCGGCCATGGTGGCGCGGCTGTCTTCCAGAAGCGACAGCCGTTCCTCCGCCAGCGTCACCTGCCCCTTGGCCGTGCGCCAGCTCAGGAAGGCCCAGACGAAGGCAAGGGCGAAGCCGATTGCGAGGCCGGCGAGGATCAGGGTCGGGGCGTTCATGATCCGTTCGATAGCCGGAGTCGGGGCGCGGGGCGAGCACTGCGGATGCCCAAACCGCATCCATGCCGTTGAAGGGGTGCGAGGAGTCCAAGGCGTACAAGGAGTCCATGGCGTACAAGGAGTCCATGGAGTGCACGGAGTCCACGGGGTCCCGATCGTCGAACAGTCCGGCGTCTTTCGATGACGAGGCGAGGCGGGTGCTCATCGATTCATCATAGAGGGTCCCTGCGTCAGAATCGGACGCAAGGTTCCCCGACCCGCCAGAAACCGAGTCGCTAGGCGGGACGCCGCGCCCGAAGCGCCTGGACAATGGTGCCGTCGTCCAGCCAGTCGAGGTCGCCGCCGACGGGGACGCCGCGGGCCAGAGAGGTGATCTCCAGACCGTCGCCGGCGATGCGGTCGGCGAGGTAGTGGGCGGTGGTCTGGCCGTCGACGGTGGCGGGCAGCGCCAGCACGACCTCGCGCACAGGGCTCGCCCCGTCTCTGGCTCCCCTGACCCGGCCGACCAGTTCGGAGACGCGCAGCGCGTCGGGCCCGACACCGTCCAGCGCGGACAGCAGCCCGCCCAGCACATGATACTTGCCGCGAAAGGCGCCCGACCGCTCCATGGCCCAGAGCGCGCCTGCCTCTTCGACCACGCAGATCAGGCCGTTGTCGCGGGCGGGGTCCGAACAGATGGCACAGGGGTCGCGGGTGTCGGGCGTGCCGCAGACCGAGCAGGACACGACCTTCTCGGCGGTCTCGGCGAGTGAGGCCGCGAGCGGCACCAGCAGCTGCTCGCGCTTTTTCAGGAGCGCCAGAGCCGCACGCCGGGCCGAGCGGGGGCCGAGCCCCGGCAGCTTGGCCAACAGGCTGATCAGCCGCTCGATCTCAGGTCCGGCAGAGGCGGCCATTCAGACGAGGGTCCTGTTCGCGTCGCGAAGCGGCGCAATCTGGATGTGGGGCATAGAAGGCGTTGCATCACCAAGAACACAAAGGGAGGCACGAAGGACACCAAGAGTGCGGAGCGCGCAGCTCTGGCTTCGTGTCTTTGTGCGCCTGGTGGCTTTGATCTTTGTGCCCTTGGTGAAGAAACCTGGCTCAGGGCACACGGTCCGCCGGTCCGGGAAAAGCACGGGGTCCCGGCTTTCGCCGGGATGAGCGGGAGGAAGGACGGGGCGGAACGCCGCCACGCTTCAGAACAGCTTGGGCATGCCGGGGATGTTGAGCCCCGCCATGGGGCCGGCGGCTTCGCGCATCAGCTCGGCGTTGACGGCATCGAGCTTTCGCTTGGCGTCGGCATGGGCGGCGACGATCAGGTCGGCCAGGATCTCGCCTTCGCCCGGCACCATCAGACTGTCGTCGATGCGAACCGACGTGATCTCGCCGGGACCTTTCAGGGCCACGGTCACCATGCCTCCGCCCGAGGTGCCCTCGGCGGTGGTTTCGGCCATTTTCGCCTGGGCGTCCTGCAGCTTCTGCTGCATCGCCTGGGCCTGCTGCATCAGGGCGCTGAGATCTTTCATGGGACGTAGATAGGCGCGGGCGGGCGGGGGGTGCAAGGCGGAGTCCCGGCGTGGCTGCTTCGGCGGCCTTCTTCTCCTGTTCGAACAGGGTCTCGCCGCCGCCTTGGCCGTTGGCGTTGACGAACCGCGAGCGGTCGCCCCGGTCCGGCAGAACGCCCGCCCGACGCCGTTCCCCGATCGGGGATTGACGTTGGCGCGTTTCCGGCTTTGCCTGTGACCGGGCGTCGGACGGGAGCCCCGGGACACTTATCGGCTCGGGACCGCGTCTTCCGACAGCCGAAAGGACGATGAATGAACAAGTTTGCCGAGGCCCGCCCCGAACCCGTTGATGTCATCGTCGGGGCGCGAATCGCAGCACGGCGACGCGCGTTGGGTCTGTCGCAATCGGACCTCGCCCGCGCGCTCACGATCACGTTTCAGCAGGTTCAGAAGTACGAGCGCGGCGTCAACCGCGTGTCGGCCTCCAAGCTGTGGGCGACCGCCAAGTTCCTGCGTCTTCCGGTCGAGGCCCTGTTCCCGCAAGAGGACAGCGCAACGGCGTCCGACGAGGCGGAGACGGGCGCGACCGCCGAGAGCATCGCAGAATTGATCCAGTCCCTGTCACCCGCCGACCAGGCGCTTGTGCTGACGCTGGCGCGCCGGCTGCAGACGGAACAGCGCACGCGCAAGCTTCGCAGAGGCCGCGAGTTCGTCGAGGCGGACTGAACCGACGCGACGGGCAAGCTGCGGGCCATGGGCGCGGGCTGTCCCCGGGCCAGTGCGCAGAGAGCCGGGCCAGCTTTACGAGCGTCCGGTTCCCGACCTATCGTTAACCAACGGCGGGGGCGGAGGGGCTGAATGGCGAAGGGCGGGCTGACGCCCCGGGAGATCCAGTGCCTCTACCTGGCCGGTCGGCTGGGGCTGTCGAACGACGAGATCGGCCACAGGCTCGGTATCTCATCCAAACGCGTCGCCAACTACCTGAACGACGCCTACCGCAAGGTCGGCGTTCACAATCGCCGGGGCGCCTACAGGGCGGGTGTTTTCGACCCGGGGCTGGAGATACCCGGCGAAAAGGAGATGACACTCGGCTGGGATGTCGTCCGACCGGAGCCTGAGCCTGCGGTCGAAGTGGACACCCGGCCCTGGTTGGCCCGTCACTGGCGGCGGCCCCCCTCCAGCCGGATCGCGATCCTGGGAATGATCCTGGGGTCGGGCATCCTGATCGCGGCTCTGATCCTGGGGGCGATCGGGATCGTCGGTTCCATCTTCGACGAGGTCCAGAGCATCGGCCACCAACTCACCTAGGAGCCGACATGCAAACCCGCACCGATTTCGCCACCAACGCCGCGCGCCGTCTGCGGACCGTCGAACACTCGCTGGACAGCGCCATCGCCGACAGCAGCCTGTTGCTGCACGACCTGACCCGGCACCGGGCCGAGGCGGGATTCGCAGTCCAGGCCGGGCATCAGGCGGTTCTTTCGATCCACGCCGCCCAGGCCGCCCTGGTCGAGGCGCGAACCCAGCTGGTGGCCGCGCACGACCGACTGTACCGGGAAGCGCGCGCGATGCGCGTGCCGCTTACCAACGTCGGCCCGCTGGAGGACAAGCCCGATCGTCCCGGCGTGACCCAGGCGCGCGCGGCCGAGGCAGCGTGATCCAGCTTCTGGTCCTCGCGGTCTCTCTGATCGTCGCGGCCGTCGTCCTCCGTG
>JADCBH010000281.1 GCA_020253595.1 Brevundimonas sp. | reverse complement strand
GCGTCGATGACTGCGCCGGCCGCCAGCCGGGCGGCGCGCACGCTGCCGGGCGACAGGATGGTATCCGCGTCCAGCTGGACAAGGCCCGTCATCGGCGACGCGTCGAGGATGCGTGCGACATAGTCGGCGGGATGGACGCGCTCGAGGTGCGCGATCTCGGCCTCGGTCGCGGCCCGACGATCCAGCGAGAGGTCGGCATCGTCGAGCGCGGCCAGAACAGCGGCCAGGCGCTCTGGCCGTTCCGGGTGGCCAACGCCGGGCGCGTGCTCGGCCATGTCGGGGTGGGTGAACAGGGCGACGGACATGTCAGTCAGACCTAGAGCAGAGAGGCCGCCGCTGCTAGAAGTCTCGGGTCAGCTCTCGAAATCCCGCAAAGCTGACCGCGTGCAACATCGATGGTCGATGTGACTGGAGGGACGATGTCTTTGCAAACACGGTTTGTTACTGTCGCGGTCGCAATCCTGGGCTTTTCGATCTTTGTTGGAACCGCGAGAGCCGCCGACCCCTTCGTCGCTACAGCTCCGACTGTGCGGATCGACGGAGAGCGCTTCCGTGGCGGGCTTTTCCAGCATGGCCAGATCTATTTCGCTGGCTACCCGACAGATGCCGATGTGGCCTGGGCGCAAGGCGAGGGCGTGACGACGGTCATCAGCCTGCTTTCCGATGAAGAAGTGGCGGAACGGAACATCCAACCGTCTCGCGAAATGGCCGAAAGGCGCGACATGATCTTTGTCCCGACGCCTATCGGTGCCAGCAGTCCGGCGACGCCAGCGACTTTGGCAGCTATACGCGAGGCGATCGCAGCATCCGATGGGAAGGTACTGGTGCATTGCTGGAGTTCGTCGCGCGCGATGGAAGTCTGGATGGCGCTGATGTTGACAGTCGACACGGCTCAGCCAGGCCTTGCGTCGGACCGGCATCGGCAGGTCATCGGGCGATCCAACGTCGAACTGCTCACCGGCCAGGATTTCGATCTGATCGCCGATGTCAGCAACTGAAGCGGACAGTGTGACCCGCGCGCCCACTGCCCGTAGTCAGCACCGGCGACTGGACTTGACCCGCGACCAGGCCTCGCAACTCTCGTCCGCGGACGTCTCCATCCGAGCCCCCTCCCCCGCCGACGCCGAGGCGCTCGGTGCGCTGGGCCGCCAGACCTTCATCGACACCTTCGTCACGGGCTTCGGCATCCCCTACCCCGCCGACGATCTGGCCGCTTTCCTCGACGCCAGCTTCAGCGTCGAGGCGACAGCGAGAAAGCTTGCAGAGCCTGGTGCCGCCTGGTGGGTGGCCGAACGAGACGGCGAGCTTCTGGCCTTTGCCAACACAGGGCCGAACACCCTGCCCCATGCCGACGCCCGACCCAGCCATGCGGAGCTGCGCCGCCTCTATGTCGCCAGGGGGGCGCAGGGGCTCGGCCTCGGCACGAAGCTGCTCGCCCTGTCGCTCGACTGGATGGAGGCCAACACCGACGGCCCCCTGTGGATCGGCGTCTGGAGCGGCAATCTGAAGGCCCAAAAGCTTTATGCCGCTCACGGATTCGAAAAGGCCGGAGAGTATCAGTACCCTGTCGGCGCCTGGCGCGACGACGAGTTCATCTTGCGTCGCGGCTGATCCAGGCACACGGTTCAACCCATGCTCCTCCCCCTCTTCACCGCCCTGAAGGACGCCCGCGTCCCCGTCTCGATGAAGGAATGGCTCCATCTCATGGAGGCCATGGACAAGGACGTGGCCGGAGGCAGGGTCGAGGACTTCTACCATCTGTCCCGCGCGGTCCTGGTCAAGGATGAGAAGCACTACGACCGGTTCGACCAGGTCTTTGGCAAGGTATTCAAGGGGATCGAGACGATCGGCGCGGGCGACGAGCCGACGCTGGACGTGCCCGAGGACTGGCTGCGGCTGCTGAACGAAAAATTCCTGACCGACGAGGAGAAGGCCGAGATCGAGGCGCTCGGCGGCTTCGACAAGCTGATGGAGACGCTGAAACAGCGGATGGAGGAGCAGCAGAAACGCCACGAGGGCGGGTCCAAGTGGATCGGTACGGGCGGGACCAGCCCCTTCGGCCACGGCGGCTACAATCCCGAAGGCGTCCGGATCGGTGGGCCCGGCAGGCAGGGCCGTGCGGTCAAGGTTTGGGAGAAACGCGAGTACCGGAACCTGGACGACACCGTCGAACTGGGCACGCGCAACATCAAGGTCGCTTTGCGTCGCCTGCGCCGCTTCGCCCGCGAAGGCGCGGCCGATGAACTGGACATCGACGGCACCATCGACGGCACGGCGCGCCAGGGCTGGCTGGACATCCAGATGCGGCCGGAGCGGCGCAATACCATCAAGGTGCTGCTGTTCCTGGACGTTGGCGGCTCGATGGACGGCCATATCAAGCTCTGCGAGGAGCTGTTCAGCGCGGCCCGGACCGAGTTCAAGAACCTGGAGTTCTTCTACTTCCACAACTGCCTCTACGAGGGCGTCTGGAAGGACAATCGGCGTCGCCACGCCGAGCGCATCCCGACCTGGGATCTGCTGCACAAGTACAACGGCGACTGGCGCGCCATCTTCGTCGGCGACGCGACCATGAGCCCCTATGAGGTCACCATGCCCGGCGGGTCCGTTGAGCACTGGAACGAGGAGGCCGGGGCCGTCTGGATGCGGCGGGCGCGACTGCAGTGGGACAAGTCGGTTTGGCTCAACCCCGTCGCAGAGCGGTACTGGAGCTATACAGCTTCGGTCAGTCTGCTGCGGGAGATCATGGACGAGCGCATGTATCCACTGACCCTGGACGGCCTGGACAAGGCGATGCGGTCGCTGACGCGCTGAGACGGAATGCCGGTCGCGGAAACTGGCGTTACATGCGAAGATGCGAGGGTTCTGGAGAACTGATCCATGTCGACCGTCTTGGCTCTGATCCTTGCCTTGCAACAGTCGCCGGGTGGCGTGGTCTGGGAGACCCCAACCGTCGAGCCTGTGACCGTGACGGAGGTTTCCGAGCTTCCGGACCTGCCGGACTGGGCGCTGGCTGATCCGTTCGGCTGGGAGCGGTCGCAATGCAGCCCGCTGGTGCGAGGCAGCGAGCCGATGTCGGCGTGCCAATCGAGGGTGAGAGCAGATCTGTCGCTGGTGCTCGGGGACCGATTGCCGGCGGGCTTGCGTCCGGCCGACACACCGACGCCGTGTCAGGCAACGCCAAGCGCTGACGGCTCATTCCCGGTCGAATGTCGCGAACCCGAACGCCGTATCGCCGCGGCCAACACGGTTCAGGATCAGGTCTGCGAAAGTCGTCCCAGGAGAGAAGGCGGCGCGGTCGCTTTCGTCACCGAGTGCCGCCCTGCCGGAGCATCGTCCGAGCGCGAGGGCCTGCGATTTCGCCTGCCGGTCGGAGACCGCTGAGGCCCTCTTGACCTTCCGCAGCGTCACCATGTCAGGTTCGTTTCCAAACAGGATGGACTTGCCATGGCGCGCCTCGATCTCATCCTCCGTGACCTGACGGCCTCCGCCGACGACGGCTATCCCCTGTCGATGCGGTTGGTCTCAGCGCCCGAGCCTACCCATGCTGTCCTTGTCACCTCGGGCACCGGCTTTCCCAAAGGGTTCTACGAGCGGTTCGCGCGGCATCTGGCGGGGCGCGGGGCGGCGGTCCTGACCCACGACATGCGCGGCATCGGCGGCTCGCGGCCCGACGACCTGGCGGCCATGCGCATGACCTATGAGGACTGGGGCCGGCTCGATATGCCCGCCGCGCTGGAGGCCCTGATCGGCGAGGCGCCCGGCCTGCCTGTCACCCACGTCGGCCATAGCGTGGGCGGCCACTTCGCCGGGTTCATGCCGAACCAGGCCAAGATTCGTCGCCACGCCTTCGTCGCCGTCGGATCGGGCTACTGGCGGAAACATCCTGTAAGCTACAACCCGGTCGAGCTGTTCTTCTGGTGGGGATACGGCCCCATCAGCCTCGCGCGGCACGGCTACATCAAGGGCGGAAGCCTGTGGCGGGGCGCCGACCTGCCGCGCGGCGTCTTTCTGCCGTGGCGCAAGTGGTGTCACGACCCGCGCTATTTCGGCGAGCGGCTGATAAGCGAACTCCAGCCCAACCACTTCGCCGAGGTGACCGCGCCGATCCGGTCGTGGATCTTCACCGACGATCCCATCGCCAATGTGCGCACCGGCCCGGATATGCTGAAGGTCTATCCGAACGCGCCGTCTGAGCTGGTGGTCCGGAGCCCCGCCGATTACGGCGTCGGCCGCATCGGGCACGAGGGCATGTTCCGCCGAGGCATGGAACCGGTCTGGGACGAAATCGCTGAGTGGCTCACGGCCGATTGACTGGCGGCGCGACCGGCTCCGCCTATATCCGGCCTCTTCCCCGACCGCCGCCGGAGCGCTCCATGACCGACCAAGCCACGATCACCATCGACGGCCTGACCCTGCCGCTCCTCGGCTTCGGCACCTGGCAGCTGGAGCCCGACGACGCGCGGCGCATGGTCGCCGAGGCCCTGCGCATCGGCTATCGCCACATCGACACGGCCTGGATCTACAAGAACGAGGCGGCCGTCGGCGATGGCATCCGGGACTCGGGCGTGCCGCGCGACGAGATCTGGCTGACCACCAAGATCTGGGTCGCCCACTTCGAGCGCGACGCCCTGCTGGCCCAGGCCGAGGAGTCGGCGAACAGCCTGGGCTTCACCCCCGACCTGCTGCTGCTCCACTGGCCCAAGGTGAAGCCGTCCATCCCCGACACCATCGCGGCGCTCAATGAGGCCAAGGACAGAGGCCTGACCCGATCCATCGGCGTGTCAAACTAT
>JADCBH010000280.1 GCA_020253595.1 Brevundimonas sp. | reverse complement strand
GTGCTCTTCCGATCTGAAATCCAGGTCCGCGTAGCAGGCGGCCGGAGCCAGACCCTGGAAGCGATCGGTCAGCAGGGGGCGAAAGCACGGCCGGGACTTGATCTTCATATACCAGGTCTTCAGCGCCGGCCACGATCCCCAAGGGATCTCGCCGAAGTAGTCCAGAATGGACAGATGGGCGGCCGCGACGATGTCGGCCTGGCTCAGGCGTCGTCCGGCCAGCCAGTCGCGACCTGACAGCAGTCCATCGAAGACAGCCAGGTGATGCTTCAGGGCCTCGCGACCTTCACGCAGCATCCGGGCCTCAGGGGGACCGAGGCGCAGCAGCGGCTTTTCCATCCGCTCGTGCAGCAGGACGGCGTTGACCTCGTCGGTGAAGCGGCGCTCGAACCAGCCGGTCAGCCGCCTTGCTTCTGCGCGCTCGCCCGCATCAGCAGGAATGAGCAACGGCGACGTCTGCTGATCCTCGATCCAGCCCAGAACCGCTGCAGTCTCGCACAGTGTCAGGGGCGGCGGGCCCTCGACCTGAAGGACAGGGGGCATGCCCGACGGGTTCAGCTCATGCAGCGGGCAATCGGCCTCCCAGGGGCGTACCAGGACCTCGGTCCATTCGATCCTTGCCTCGCCCAGCGCCAGCCGCACGGCGCGCGAGCCCGGATCGAACGGAAAGTGGAAAAGGACGCCCGGGGACATGTTCCGCTCCTGCGCCAGCGGCCGTTAAATCCGCGTTTACAGTGATGGCGGCGCCGTGGCGGGCACGGCCGAACTCCAGGGGCCGCGCGGGTCAGGATGGATCAGGACATCAGCGTCAGGGAAGGCGGCCTGGATCCGCTGCTCGGTCTCGACGACGATCGCATGGGCGTCTTCGAAGGACAGGCTTCGATCCAGGTCGATGTGCATCTGGGCGATCAGGCGGCTGCCGGACATGCGGGTGCGCAGCTGGTGAAGCCCGCTGACGCGAGGATCGGACAGCACCGCATTGGTCAAGGCGACCCGGTCCGCATCGGACGCCTCGCGGTCCAACAACTGACCGCCCGCATCCTTGATCAGCCCGAACGCCCCCCAGGCCAGCCAGACCGCGACCACGAGTCCGGCCGCCGCATCCAGTCCGGGTGCGCCGAGAAAAGCGCCCGAAATCACCCCGATCAGGACGACGGCACTGGCCGCGAGATCTGCCGCGTAGTGAGCGCGGTCCGCCTTCACTGCCATTGAACCTTGCGCCTTCAGCGAGCGGGTCTGAAGCCAGACGAGACCTGCGGTGAGCGCCATGGAGACGACGACGACGCCGATGGCCCAACCGCCGCCGGTCACAGGGCGAGGATCGAACATCCGTGCCAGCGCCTCCCAGCCGATGAAGACGGCGGAGGCGAAGATCAGCCCGGCCTGGACGAGGGCGGCCATGGCCTCTGCCTTGCCATGGCCATGGCGGTGGGTGTGATCGCCCGGCCGGGCCGCCCAGCGCACGGCATAGAAGGTCGTCAGTGACGCCGCGAGATCCAGGGCGGAGTCTGCCAGCGACGCCAGAATGGACACGGATCCGGAAGCCCCAAGGGCGAAGGCCTTCATCGCGATCAGCACCGCAGCGACGCAGACCGACACCGTCGTGATCTGGCGCGGGTCAAGCGCGCGGGACGCGGCCTTGGGAGCGGGTGGAACGGCGTCAGTCATGCCGGCCGTTGTGGCGGATCGCCTGCAGGTTGCCAAGGATCGCACGGTCGCAGACCGTTGTTAGGATTTCCGCCACGAAAGCGCCCCAACATCCTAAACAAATCACTGCGACGGCGGGAGCGAGAATGACGTCAGGCCTGGATCAGGTCGTAACCGAGCCTGCGGAGCGCTGGGCACCGCGGGGCGAGGTTCTGTCGCTTCTCGGGGTCAAGACGCAGACCCTGTATGCCTACGTCAGCCGTGGCCGGATCGCGGCGCGGCCTGATCCGGACAATCCCCGTCGCAGCCTCTATGCGCTTGCCGATGTCATCCGGCTGAAGGGCGGCTCTCCCGGCGAGGCCCCGGCCACGGTCGTGCCTTTCGAGCCGGAGGTGAAGGGAGAGGCGCGTATCCCGTCGTCGGTCAGCCTGGTCGCCGATGGTCGGATCTATTACCGCGGTCGCGACGCGGCGGAGTGGGCCCAGTCGGCGACGCTTGAGGACACAGCGCGGTTGTTGTGGGGCTGTGAGGATCTCAATCCCTTCGCAGGCCTGGGCGTCAGGGTCGATACCGCCGGTGGTGCCTCGCATCGCGCGCGATTGTTCGCCGCCCTTTCCCGGCGGGCCGAAGAGGACGCCCCGTCGATCGGGCGGGACGCAAGAACCCTGAAGGTCGAGGCGGCCGGCGTCCTGAACGAGGTGGTCGATGCGGTCGCCGGCTCCGGGCCGCGACTGTTTTTCCATCAGCGGCTGGCGCGCGGCTACAAGATGCTGGAGCGCGACAGCGTGCACCTTCGTCGGGCACTGGTGCTGGCAGCCGAGCACGACATGAACCCTTCGGTCCTTGCCACGCGGGCGGCTGCCTCGGGCGGCGCTTCGCCTGCGGCCGCCACCATGGCGGGGCTGGCGGCCTTGTCGGGTTCGCCCATGATCCGGACGCTGAAGCGGTCCATCGCCTACGTCATCGAGGCACGTCGCGACCCTCTGGGCGCGGCAGAGCGAAGAATGGCGTCGGAGGGAGGCCTGCCGGGCTTTGGTTCCGACAGTTTCCCTCATGGCGACCCTAGGGCCGAGGCGCTGCTTGCGCTGGCCGATCTGCCGCGAGATCTTCAGGCCGTAGTCCGCGAGGCGGAAGCGGCGTCCGGTCAAAGGATTGCCTTTGCCGGGGCCCTGGCAGTGATCGCCCGTCGGCTGGATCTCCCGCGCG
>JADCBH010000028.1 GCA_020253595.1 Brevundimonas sp. | reverse complement strand
GCCCGGGACGCACGGCGGGATTACCTGCCCGACGCCCTGATCCGCGCCCGCGCCACGGAAACCCAAGGCGGGCGCAGCGCGCGGGGGCGACGCCTCAACGTCAAATCCGCCTTCGCCGTCACTGAGACAGGGGCTCGACGCGTGCGGGGCCGCCGCATCCTGTTGATCGACGACGTGCTGACCACCGGCGCCACAGCCGAAGCCTGCGCCAAGGCTCTGCTGGACGCCGGTGCGCGCGCAGTGGACCTGGCAGTGGTCGCGAGGGTGCGAACTGCCCGCGAACCCCCTAAATAGTCCGAACCCGTTCGTTCACACTCTGGAGTTCCTGCCTTGGCCGACGTCGTGATGTACACCAAGCCCGGCTGCCCCTACTGCATGGCCGCCATGGGCCTGCTGGATCGCAAGGGCGTCGACTTCACCGAAATCGTCGCCTCGTTCGATCCGGCGAAAAAGGCCGAGATGATCGAGAAGTCCGGCGGCCATATGACCTTCCCCCAGATCTTCATCGACGGCCGCCACATCGGCGGCTCCGACGACCTGCATGCGCTCGACCGCAAGGGCGAGCTCGACCCCTTGTTGGCCGCCTGATGCCCAACGGGCTCCCCATCGCCCTCATCCAGACCCGGAGCCCGGCCACCGCCGAGGCGGGCCTCGCGCACGTCGAGCCTCTGATCCGCCAGGCCGCAGCAGACGGGGCCAAGCTGATCCTGACGCCTGAAGGCACGAATCTGCTCGAACAGCGCCGCGACCGCCGCGCCGCCGCTATCACCGACGAGGCTCAGGACCCCTGCGTGCTGGGTTTGCGCCGCCTCGCCGCCGAGCTGGACATCTGGCTACTGATTGGCTCGGCCATCGTCCGCTCGGGTCACGCAGGCGACGACCGGGCCGCCAACCGCTCGTTGATGATCGATCCGACCGGCGCGATCACCGCCCGCTATGACAAGCTGCACATCTTCGACGTCGACCTGCCGAACGGCGAGACCTATCGGGAGAGCGCGACTATCCGCCCCGGCGAAACGGCTTCTATGGCCGATACGCCGTGGGGCCGCCTGGGCCTGACCGTCTGTTACGATGTGCGCTTCCCACACCTGTTCCGCCAGCTGGCCAAGGCGAACGCCGCCATGATCGCGGTTCCGGCCGCCTTCACAGTCCCGACCGGCGAGGCCCACTGGGAGACATTGTTGCGCGCCCGGGCTATCGAGACCGGTGCCTTCGTGCTGGCCCCGGCGCAAGGCGGCACCCACGAAGACGGCCGCAAGACCTGGGGTCGCTCGATCGTCGTCTCGCCTTGGGGCGAGGTGATCGCAAAGCTTGACCATTACGACCCCGGCGTGCTGCCCGCCACGCTCGACCTGACCGAGGTCGCCCGCGCCCGCGCGGCGATCCCGGCCCTGACCCACGACCGCGATTACGCACCACCGCAATGATCCGCTACGCCCTTCACTGCGACGCCGACCACGGCTTCGAAGCCTGGTTCGGCTCTTCGTCGGACTATGACGACCAGTCCGCCCGCGGCCTGGTGGAATGCCCCTTCTGCGGCTCTCGTCAGGTGTCCAAGCAGATCATGGCTCCAGCCGTAGCCGGCACGAAACGCAGCGCCGATGCGCCTGAGGTCGCGCAGAAGATGCAGACCATGATGATGGAGATGGCCCGCGAGGTTCGCTCCCATGTGGAACAGAACTTCGACTACGTCGGCGACACCTTCGCCCGGGAAGCCCGCGCCATTCATGAGGGCAAGTCCGAGAAGCGCGAGATCTACGGCGAAGCCACGCCCGCCGAGGTCAAGGCGCTAAAGGCAGACGGCGTACCCTGTGCAGCGCTTCCGCCTGCACCGCCCGATCCCGCGAAAGTCAACTGATCCAGAATGGCGGATGATGTCTATGAGGAGATGCCCCCGCCGCCCCGATTGGCTGACTTCGTCCGTCGATTTTGGACGTATCGAGCCGAGGCTCCGTCAGGGGTCGTTCAGAGGATCGTCCCGGACGGCTGTTGCGAGCTCATCGTGCATATCGGGGCTCCCTATGAAGAACTGGGCGCGGACGGGGCATGGCGTCTTCAGCCCGAGGTTCTGTTCGCTGGTCAGCTGACCCGGCCGCTCGTCCTGCGACCGACTGGACCCGTCCATGTCATCGCCGCTCGCTTCCGGCCCGACGGGGCCAGGCCGCTCTTCGGTCGACCGCTCAGGGAGGCCACGGACCGCAGGGTCGATCTCACCGACGAGATGGCCGAGCCGCCCCGGACGCTCCCGCGACTGACGGACCGGCTCGTTCGCAGGCACGACGACGAGGCATGGAGCGTCGACCCCGTCGTCCGGTCCGCACTGACCGCTCACCCCGAAGAGCTCGATCCGGCCGGGCGACGCGCCCTGCAACGCGCCTTTCTGGATCGGGTCGGAGTTTCCGCCCAGACCCTGCGGTCCATCCATCGATTCCGACAGGTCTTCGAACGGGCCGAACATCTGGACGGCGCCGCAGGCCAATGGTTCAAGGCTGGACTGGAAGCGGGCTATTTCGACCAGCCCCACATCGCCAGGGATTTCCGCCGGTTCCTCGGTTGCACGGCCACCGACTGGGCGCGGCAGCAGTCAGAACTCGCGCGCGCGCTCTCGTCGGAATCCTACAAGACGGTGAGGGAGGTGACGGTCTAGAAGCCGCTCCGCTTCCCGGGAGAACTCACCATGTCCACAGCCCTGCTCACCGCCCTCGTCCTCCAGTCCTCCCCGACGCCGATTGAGGACCTGTCCTGGATGTCCGGTTACTGGCTCAGCTGCGAGGGCGGCCGCGAAGTGTCGGATACCTGGAGCGATCCGCGTGGAGGCTTGATGGCGGGCGTCTCCGTCACCGTCGGCCGGTCGAGCCAGGGCTCGCTCGAGTTCATGCGCATCTGGCCCGTTGGTGAGACGCTGGCTTTCCTGGCCCAGCCGAGCGGCGTGCCCGCGACTGTCTTTCCCCTCATCGAGTCGTCGCCCAACCGGGCCGTTTTCGAGAACTCCGAGCACGACTTCCCCCAGCGGGTTATCTACAGCCGTGAGGGCGACGTCATGACCGGCCGGATCGAGGGACTGGCGAATGGCCAGCCCCAGTCCATGACCTGGACCTACACCACCGCCACGCTCAACAGCCGATGCCCGGCCTGATCTGGCGGCCGATGACGCAGGAGGATCTGGACGACGTCTGCGCCGTCGCCGTCGTCGCCTTTCCCGATCACTTCGAGGACCGCGACTGCTTCGCCGACCGGCTGTCGCTCCATCCGCAAGGCTGCCGCGTCCTGATCGACGGCGAAGGCG
>JADCBH010000279.1 GCA_020253595.1 Brevundimonas sp. | reverse complement strand
CGGGTCAGCGACCACCGCATCAACCTGACGCTCCACAGCCTGCCGCAAATTCTGGAAGGCGAGCTCGATCCGCTGCTGAATGCCCTGATCGCCGAGGATCAGGCCGCGCGGCTGGCCGACCTCGAGGCCGAGTTCGCCTGACGCCGGGCAAGAAAAAGGGGCGGCCCGAGAACCGCCCCTCTCCTGTCTTGGTGCCGAAGGGAGGCTTACGCCGCCTTGGTCTTGGCCTTGCCTTCGATCAGGGTGCTGGCGCTGGACGCGATCTCGATGCGCCGGGGCTTCAGGGCCTCGGGCAGCTCGCGCTTCAGGCTGATCGACAGTAGGCCGTTGTCGAGCGCGGCCTCGGTCACGATCACATAGTCGGCCAGCTGGAAGCGGCGCTCGAAGTCACGCTCTGCCAGACCGCGATGCAGATAGGTCCGGTTGGCACCTGCGTCGTCGTTGGCGGTCTTGCGGCCGGTGACGGTCAGCAGGTTTTCCTTGACCTCGATGTTCAGCTCATCGGGCTTGAAGCCGGCGACGGCGATCTCGATGCGGTAGGCGTTCTCGCCCGTGGTTTCGATGTTGTAGGGGGGCCAGCCGTTCTCCTGGCTGGTGCGCGCGGCGCTCTCCAGCAGGGACGCCAGGCGGTCGAATCCGACGGCGGAACGATAGAGGGGGGTGAAGTCGATGGTACGCATGTCGATCTCCTGATCAGTCAGCAAGATGGAGCCGCCCCGCGTTTTGCCCGGGTCGGCGGTGGGGATCGAACCGCCCGGTCCCGTCTGGGCCCCGAACCGTCCGCGAGAGCCCGGGATCGGCGCTCTCGGGTCGACAGATGGTGCGTCAATGTGCGGCGTCAAGACCCGCCCGGTCGCCAGATCGTCACTTGCCCGGGCTAGCTTCGTGGGTAAGGTCCGCGCCAGCAATAATCCAAGCTTCGGGAGATCCTGTTCATGCGCGCTTCCTCGCTCGCCCTGACCGCCGCCTTGCTTCTGGCGTCCACAGCGGCCTCGGCCCAGGCCATGCCGGCGGCCGGCTCCAACGCTCTCACCGCTGCTCCGCCTGTGCTTCAGGAAGACGCCGTGCTTCAGGCCGCTGTCGCCTCCGAGGCCCGCCCGGCGGCCGACCGGGCCCGCGATGTCTACCGCCATCCCTATGAGACCTTGACGTTCTGGGGTCTGACGCCGGGCGCAACCGTCGTCGAGATCCAGCCCGGCCGGGCTGGCTGGTGGTCGGCGATCCTTCAGCCCTACCTGGCCCAGACCAACGGTCGCTATGCGGCTGTCAACAACCCGGCCGAGGGCATGGGTGTCGAGGCGGGAACCGCCGACATGGTCCTGGTGGCGCGCGCCTTTCACAACTGGCATCGCGGGGGTCGCACTGACGCCTTCATGACCGCCTTCTTTGGTGCGTTGAAGCCGGGCGGCGTGCTGGCCGTCGAACAGCACCGCGCCGCGCCGGGTTCCAATCCCGATGCCACGGCCCCGTTCGGCTATGTGTCCGAGGCCCACGTCATCGCCGCCGCCGAGCGTGCGGGCTTTGTGCTGGATGCCAGCAGCGAGCTGAATGCCAATGCCCGGGACGACCGCGACCATCCCTATGGCGTCTGGACCCTCCCGCCGGTCCGCACCTCGGCTCCGCGCGAAGGCAATCCGAATGATCGGCCGACGCCCCTGACCGAAGCCGAGCGCGCCGCGTTCGACGCCATCGGCGAGAGCGACCGCATGACGCTTCGTTTCCGCAAGCCGGCCTGATCCGCTGGCTTTGACGCGCCGGGCGAAGCCCTCTATCCCAACCGCTTCCGGGACGGCGTCGCCGGGGTGCGGTGGCGGGGCAGGACGTACGAATGCAGGACGATGAGCGCTCGGCAGCAGCGGGTCCGTCACGGCGGGCGATGCTTGCTGCCTGCGGCCTGATCGCAGTCGGCGGCCTTTCAGCCTGCGGCGAACGAGAGGCGGAGAAGGCCGATCCCGAGGTGCCCGCCGGGCCACCCGAGGGCTCGCTGGAGTGGGCCATCGCGGGTGCCTGGCGCGCGGCTGACCGCGGGCGGGACTCCTGGCGGCATCCCCTGGAGACCCTGAGGTTCTTTGGTCTGCAGCCGTCGATGACCGTCGTCGATTTCTGGCCCGGCAGCGGCTGGTACACCGAGATCCTGGCCCCCTATCTCGCCGAGGGCGACGGCGAATACTACGCCGTCGGCTTCTCGAACGGCCCGGGTGCCGATCCGGCCCAGGCCGCGCTGAACGCCAACTTCGAACAACGTTTTGGCTCTGATCGCCGGCTCTACGGCGAGGTCAAGTTCAGCCAGTTCGGGGCCACGACTGGCCCGGTGGCACCCGCCGGTACGGCCGACCTGGTCCTGTTCATGCGCTGTATCCATTCGTGGATGGCCGCCGGAACCGCGGAGAAAGCCTTCGCCGACGCCTTCGCCGCGCTTCGTCCACGCGGCATTCTGGGGATCGAGCAGCATCGTCTCGGTCCCGATCAGGACCAGGATCCCGCAGCCGCAGACGGCTATGTGCAGGAGGCCTTCGTCAAGCAGCTGGCCGCCGAAGCCGGTTTCATCTTCGAGGCGGCTTCGGAGATCAATGCGAACCCCGACGACACCAAGGACCACCCCTTCGGCGTCGAGACCCTTCCGCCGCGCCTGCTGACGGCACCGCTCGGTTCGCCGCCTGATCCGACTTTCGACTCCGCTCCGTACCGCGAGATCGGCGAGAGCGATCGCATGACCCTCAAGTTCCGGAAGCCCGAGTGACCCGCGCCGCCGCCTTCGCCGCCAATGCGCCCCTGATGGGGGTTCCTGGAGCCGCCGCCCCACCTGGCGGTCAGGGCGAGTGGTTCCGGGGCGCCGGCGGGCTACGCCTGCGCGCCGCCTTCTGGACCCCTTCGGCGCTTGTCGCGGCCAGGCCTCGTGGCACGGTGGTTCTGTCTCCAGGGCGCACCGAACCGATCGAGAAGTACTTCGAGCTGATCGGAAACTTTCTTGCCCGCGGCTGGTGCGTGCTTGCCCATGACTGGCGCGGCCAGGGGCTGTCGGCGCGCCTGCTGCCCGACCGCCTCAAGGGCCACGCCCGCGCCGTCGAGGAGTTCCTGGATGACTACGCGCGGCTGATGGACGCTTTCGAAGCCCGCGCGCCAAAGCCCTGGGTCATGGTTGGCCACTCGATGGGCGGCGCGTTGAACCTCCTGACGCTCCAGGCCGGCGAAAGCCGCTTCGCCGGTGCTGTCCTGTCCAGCCCGATGCTGCGGGTGAAGACCGGCAAGCGGTCGATGTGGTCAGTCAAGCTGGCAGTGCGCTGGAACGTGCGCCACGGCAAGGCGGGCGATTTCGTACTGGACGACCCCGACGATCCCTTCGACCACACCTTCGAAAAGGACGCCCTGACGTCCGACCAGACCCGGTACGAGCTGTGGCGCCAGCAACTGTTCGCCTGCCCCCACCTGGCGGTCGGCGGCCCGACCTGGGGCTGGCTGGCCTTCGCGCTGGACGCCGGGGAGCGGGTGCTGAAGCCCAAGGCCCTCAAGTCGGTTCTGATCCCCTGCACCGTCGTGCAGTCGGGCGAGGACGACCGGGTGTGGAAGCAGACCAATCGCTGGGCCGCCAAGCTGCTGGGGCGCGGCCGCTATGTCGAGGTGGCGGGCGCCAAGCATGAAGTGATCATGGAGACCGACGAGATGCGCGCGGTCTTCCTGAACGAGTTCGACGCCATGGCCGACTACGTCTCCCCGGTAAACGATCTCGCGCCGCTGGCGTCGGCGGTGCCGACCGAGGCCACCGCGGCCCCGGCCTCAGCGGACCCCGCGCCGGAAGGCGACGAGGGCGTCGTCGCGGACCCTGTCATCTCCGACAGCGATGATGCGCCCATCGCCGGACGGGGGTAGGCCAGTCCAGTCCGTCACCTGCCCGCCGGCGGCCTCGACCACCGGAACCAGGGCGGACCAGTCCCAGATCTTGAGGCCGGTTTCGGCCACCATGTCGATCCGACCCATGGCCACCATGGCATAGGCATAGGCGTCGCACCCGAACCGGGCCAGCCGTGCCGCCGCCCGCACCTGGGTCCAGGCCCCGAACTCGGGCGGGGTGAACAGGTCAGGGTCGGTCGTCGCGATCACCGCCTCGGTCAGTCTTTCGCAGGACCGCACGCGGATCGACTGTTCCGCGCCGCGTGAGATCAGGCGTGCACCCGAAGGACCGCCCAGAAAGACCTCGTCCAGATAGGGTTGGGCGATCACGCCGATGATGGGCCGCGCCGCCTGTCTCAGCGCGATCAGCGTCGTCCAGAGCGGCAAGCCCGAGATGAAGGCGCGGGTACCGTCGACCGGATCCAGGACCCAGACATGCTCGGCGTCCGGCCGGTCCTCGCCATACTCCTCGCCGATCACGCCGTGCTCGGGATAGCGCGTCTCGATCAGTCGCCGGATCGCGGCTTCCGCGCCCCGGTCCGCTTCCGTCACCGGATCGAATGCGCCTTCGCCGGCCTTGTTTTCCGCTGCCGCCTCGTTTCGGAACAGCGGCAGCGTCACGCGCGCAGCCTCTGCGGCCAGTTCCAGAGCGAAGGCTTCGTATTCAGTCATTCGCAGGTCCGGGGTTGGGCGCAGGCGGAGCGCTCGTGTATCGTGACGGCCAATGATCTCCAATCCGTCAGGTCCAGTGATGAGCGACGCCTTCCACACCCCCGTTTCGGTCGATCCCCGTCTGCTGGAGGTTCTGGTGTGCCCCGTCACGCGCGGCCGGCTGGACTACGACCGCGCCGCCAACGAGCTGATCTCCAAGGGGGCCAAGCTGGCCTTCCCCATCCGCGACGGCGTGCCGATCATGCTGGCGGAAGAGGCGCGTTCGCTGGAGTAGCGAAAAGAGCCGGCGCGGCGTCCCGACGGACGTGACGCCGGCGTCTTCGACTGGCGATCAGACGAGCGAGGCGTCGATGTCCTTGCAGGCCTGGATCAGGCCCTGAACCGAGGCGACGGATTTGGCCAGCATGGCCTTTTCCTCGTCGTTGGTCGTGAACTCGATGATCTTCTCGACGCCACCGGCACCCAGCAGGGCGGGCACGCCGACGTAGAGGTCCGACAGGCCGTATTCGCCCGACAGCCAGACGGCGCAGGGCAGGACGCGCTTCTCATCGAGCAGGTAGGACCTGGCCATGGCGATGGCGCTCTCGGCCGGGGCGTAGAAGGCCGAGCCAGTCTTCAGAAGGGCCACGATCTCGCCGCCACCCTTGCGCGTGCGCTCGACGATGGCGTCCAGCTCGTCCTGGGTCATGAAGCCGGCCGCGACGGCGTCGGGCAGGGGCAGGCCGCCCACGGTCGAGTGGCGCACCATCGGCACCATGTCGTCGCCGTGACCGCCCAGCGTCCAGGCGTGGATGTCCTGGACCGACACGCCGGTCTTTTCGGCAAGGAAGTAGGCGAAACGGGCCGAATCCAGCACGCCGGCCATGCCGACGACCTTCTCCTTGGGCAGGCCCGAGAACTTCTGCAGCGCCCACACCATGGCATCCAGCGGGTTGGTGATGCAGATGACAAAGGCGTTCGGGGCATGCGTCCTGATGCCCTCGCCCACGGCCTTCATGACCTTCAGGTTGATGCCGATCAGGTCGTCGCGGCTCATCCCGGGCTTGCGCGGCACGCCGGCGGTCACGATGCAGACGTCAGCGCCCGCGATGTCGGCGTAGTCGTTGGCACCCTTGAGCGCCACGTCGGCACCGAAGACCGCAGAGGCCTCGGCGATGTCCAGCGCCTTGCCCTGGGGGGTGCCTTCGGCGATGTCGAACAGGATGACGTCGCCGAGCGCCTCGCGCGCTGCGACGTGGGCCAGGGTGCCGCCGATCATTCCGGCGCCGATGAGGGCGATTTTCGCGCGGGCCATGAGGCGGTCTCCGAGGTCGGTTACGTTGTGAAAAAGCGATTGGCGGGCGGTCTAGCCGCAGGGAACCGGCGCGGCAAGACGAGGGTGGACCGGCGGCTTGTGTTCATGATTTGTTCGTGCCAAGTGAAGCGACGAGAGGGAGAGAAATCATGATCGGCTATGTGACACTGGGAACGAACGACCTGGAGCGGGCGGCGTTCTTCTATGACGCCATCGCCGCCGAGCTGGGGACGTCGCGGATGATGGAATGGCCGACCTACATCGCCTGGGGAGCCCCCGGCGGTTCGGCCGGGATCGGCCTGACCAAGCCGTTCGACGGCCAGGCGGCCTCGGTCGGCAACGGAGTGATGGTGGCGCTAGAGGCGAAGGACCGCGACCAGGTCGATCGGCTCCACGCCATCGCCCTGGCGCATGGCGGGTCGTGCGAGGGGCCTCCGGGGCCGCGCGGCGATACCTTCTACGCCGCCTATTTCCGCGATCCGGACGGCAACAAGCTGAATGCCTTCCTGATGACAGGCGCTACGGTCGCCTGACGGTCCCTGACGGGCTGAGGCGTCGCCACGGTTTTGACATCCGTCCGGCCGCTCGTCAGGGTCATGGCCCTGATGGAGAGATCTCGATGAAACGCCTTCTGATCCCCGCGCTCGCCCTTGTCGTGGGCAGCCTGGCGGTGCCCGCGCTCGCCCAGACGCCTCCGGCGATCATCGGACAGCAGTACGTTCCCGCCCCGTGGTGGATGCGCGACCCGGTCATCGCCTCCATCGGTTATGTGCGGGTCGAACTGCCGGCCAACCGGGCACAGTTCTCGGCCAGCTTCCAGACCGTGGATCGCAGCGTCGCCGAGGCTTCCCGGCAGGCCGCCAATCAGATCCGGGCGCTGAGCCAGACGCTGGCGGCCTATGGCATTGAAAACGTTCGGGTCGAGACGACCCTGTCGACCCAACCTCTTTACGACCAGTACCGCGACGAGAACGGGGTGCTCCGCGACAACATGAGGCCCGACCGGATCGAGCGCTATCAGGCCCAGGCCACCATTCAGGTCCAGGTGCGCGACGTGGCGGTGCTGGAGCGGGTTTATGCGACGGTCGTCGCCTCCCAGCCGGCATCGATCGGCCAGGTCTATTTCCAGCTTGAACCCGACAACGTCGCCAAGACCAACCTTGCCGCCGCCGCCATGAGGGACGCTCGGACCCGGGCCGAGAATGCAGCCCGAAACGCTGGTGCCAACCTGGGCTCGGTCCGGGTCATCGATCCCACCGGCCGGGCCTGTCAGACCGACGTGCTGGCGGGCTGGCCGTCCTATGGCGGCGGGGGCGGTCAGGCGACGACGGTGGATTCCGAGATCGTGATGTCCGGTAGCCGGATGATGGCCATGGCTCCTCCGCCTCCGCCCCCACCCCCAGCGCCGGGACAGGCGCCGTCGGAGGCCCAGATCGAGGCGGCGCGACTGGCCTTGCAGCCACCGCTGCAGGTGCTGACCGACCAGGCCTGCGTGGTTTACGGGCTCAACTGACCGTGTCTGGGTTTCGTCCTGACCCGGCGTTCGACGCCGGGTCGGTCTTCGCCGTGGACTGGCCTCTGTGCCATGTTCGCCTGCAGGATGATGCCCGGTTCCCGTGGTTGATCCTGATCCCGCGGATCGAAGGCGTGACTGAAATCGAGCAACTCCCGGTCCGGGACCGGGCAACGCTGCTGGAAGAGACTGTGCGCGCCGGTGCCCTGGTCCGCAGACTGGCCGAGGCGGCAGGTCAGCCGATCGACAAGCTGAACATCGCAGCGCTTGGCAATGTCACGGCTCAGCTGCACGTCCATGTGGTCGGCCGTCGTCGTGACGACCCTCTTTGGCCCGATCCGGTCTGGGGTCGACCTGAGGCCGTGCGTATGACGAGCGACCAGGTCCAGGCGTCCATTGTCCGGATTGCCGAAAACGTGACTGGTCCGCCCTAGAGCTGGGTGCGGACCGACCAGAGCTCCGGAAAGCACCGGCGCTGAAGCGTGGATGAGAGGTAGCCGACGCCGTCGGTGCCGCCCGTGCCGCGCCGCCTGCCGATGATGCGCTCGACGGTCACCACGTGCTTGTGCCGCCAGGTAACCAGGGCGTCGTCCAGATCCACCAGCTTCTCGGCCAGCTGGTAAAGCGCCCACCAGCGGTCGGTATCGCGATAGACCTCAAGCCAGGCGGCCTCGACCTCGACCGACGGCGTGTAAGGCTGGGCGACGTCCCGGTTCAGCACCGCCTCGGGTACCGGCAACCCCGCCGCCGCCAGTTGGGCGAGCGTGTCGTCGTACAGGCTGGGGGAAGCGAGCGCCTCCGATAGCGCGGCGTGGGCGTCGGGCCGGTCGGCTTGAAACACGAGGAACTTCGGATCTTTCAGGCCCAGCATCGTCTCAAGACGCCGAAACTGGTCGCTCTGGAAGCCCGAACTGGAGCCCAGCACGCTGCGAAAGCGCAGATAATCGGCCGGCGTCATGGTAGCGAGGATGTCCCAGCTCTGGGTCATCACGGCCTGGATCCGGCTGACCCGCGCGAGGCTCTTGTAGGCCGGTACCAGGTCCCCGGCGCGCACGAGGCTCTGGGCCAGCGCCACTTCATGCAGGATCTGCTTGAGCCAGAGCTCCTTGGCCTGGTGGATGATGACGAACAGCATTTCATCATGCTGGTCGCTGATCGGGTTCTGAGCCGCCAACAGACGGTCAAGGTCCAGATAGCGGGCGTAGGTCATGTCGGCGCTGTCGCTCATGACCGCCTCTATCGGCTGAACGCCAACCGGTCTCAAGGCTTGGCCCGCGAAAGGCGCCGGGCGGCGGCTCGAGAGGCGTAGAAGCCACGTTAAGCACGAAGATTTCACTTCGACGCGACCTGCGGCGCGTCGGTTCGTTGACACCCCCCCGCGATGCTCCCTAAAGCCTGTCCCGCATCAGCTTACAGGCTGATCCTCCAAGGTTTTTGAGAACCATTCGCATGTCGAACGCCTCCCCCGGCGCGCCGCTCGATACGTCGAACGACCCGACCGGAGACCAGCCTGGCCGCTTCGTGATCCAGCCAAACGGCCGCCCGCGTCCCCTGTCCCCCCATCTTCAGGTCTGGCGCTTCCACGCCACCATGACCGGATCGATCCTGAACCGCGCGGCGGCAGGGGCCCTGTCGGTGGGATCGGTCTTCTTCGTGGCCTGGCTGGCGGCTGCGGCCTTCGGGCCTGAGGCCTATGCGACCTTCAGTGGCCTGATGGGATCGCCCGTCGGACTGTTGATCTGGTTCGGGATCACCCTGGCGGCGGCCTACCACCTGACCGCGGGCATACGGCACCTGATCTGGGACGCCGGTTCTGGCCTGTCGCCCAAGGCGGCGACCAGCCTGACCTGGCTCAGCCTGTGGGGCGCGTTGATCATCGCCGTCGGGTTCTGGGCCATCCTGTTCGCGACCGGAAAGGTGACCCTGTGAGCCGCTCGTCCAAGGCCTTCGTGAAGGGCGTCAAGGTGTCGGAGCGGCACGGTGCTGGCGAATGGACGGCCGAGCGCCTGTCCTCGGTGATCCTGATTCCCCTGGCGCTGTGGGCGCTGTGGAGCGGCTTCTCCATCGCCGGTACGGCCTATGAGGGTGCGCTCGATTGGTTCTCAAACCGCGTCAACGCAGCGCTGTTGGCGGCGACCCTGCTGATCTCCATCTGGCATATGAACATGGGCGCCAAGGTCATCGTCGACGACTACATCCATGTCCCCGGCTCGAACCGGGCCCTGTCGGGCCTGATTGGCCTGATCTGTCTTCTGCTGGCGGCGGCCAGCGTCTTTTTCATCGTGCGGCTGGCGCTGGGTTCGGCGCCGCTGCCGGCCGGACTCGCATTCTGATGGCTTCTTCGTACCAGTTCGTCGATCACGCCTATGACGTCGTCGTCGTCGGGGCAGGCGGTTCGGGCCTGCGGGCGGCGCTCGGATGCGCCCAGGCGGGACTCAAGACTGCCTGCGTGACCAAGGTCTTCCCGACCCGGTCGCACACCGTCGCGGCCCAGGGTGGCATCTCGGCCGCGCTGGGCAACATGGGCGAGGACAGCTGGAAGTGGCACATGTACGACACCGTCAAGGGGTCGGACTGGCTCGGCGACCAGGACGCCATCGAATACCTGGTCCGCGAGGCTCCCAAGGCTGTCTATGAGCTGGAGCACTGGGGCGTGCCTTTCAGCCGGACCGACGACGGCCGCATCTATCAGCGCGCCTTCGGCGGCATGACCAAGAACTACGGCGAAGGCCCGGTCCAGCGCACATGCGCGGCGGCGGACCGTACCGGCCACGCCATCCTGCACACCCTCTACGGCCAGTCCGTACGCCGCGAGGTCGAGTTCTTTATCGAGTACTTCGCGCTCGATCTGATCATGCAGGACGGGGCCTGCACGGGCGTCACGGCGTGGAAGCTGGACGACGGGACGCTGCACCGCTTCCGCGCCAAGATGGTCATTCTGGCGACTGGCGGTTACGGCCGCGCCTACTTCAGCGCCACCTCGGCCCACACCTGCACCGGGGACGGCAATGCCATGGTGCTGCGCGCCGGCCTGCCGCTTCAGGACATGGAGTTCGTGCAGTTCCACCCGACCGGCATCTATGGTGCCGGCTGCCTGATTACCGAGGGCGCGCGCGGTGAGGGCGGCTACCTAACCAACTCCGAAGGCGAGCGGTTCATGGAGCGCTATGCGCCGTCCGCCAAGGACCTTGCATCCCGCGACGTCGTCAGCCGGTCGATGACCATGGAGATCCGCGAGGGCCGCGGCGTGGGTCCGAACAAGGACCACATCAACCTGCATCTGGATCACCTCGACCCCAAGGTGCTGCACGAGCGCCTGCCGGGCATCAGTGAATCGGCCAAGATTTTCGCCGGCGTGGACGTGACCAAGGAGCCGATCCCGGTCATCCCGACCGTCCACTACAACATGGGCGGCATCCCCACGAACTATCACGGCGAGGTGCTGACGCTGCGCGACGGCAACCCCGACAGCGTGGTGCCGGGCCTGATGGCCGTGGGCGAGGCGGCCTGCGTGTCGGTGCACGGCGCCAACCGCCTGGGCTCCAACTCCCTGACCGATCTGGTGGTGTTCGGCCGCGCGGCGGGCCTGCGCGCCGGCGAGGTGGTGGACAAGGCATCAAGCGTGCCGGACGCGCCGGCTTCGGCGACCGATGCGCAACTGGCCCGGCTGGATCGCTTCCGCAATGCGTCGGGCGGCACGCCGACGGCTGAGCTGCGCCGCGAGATGCAGCGGGCCATGCAGCTGGACGCCGCTGTGTTCCGCACGGGTGCCTCGCTGGACGAGGGCGTCGCCAAGCTGCGCGCCATTCACGACCGCGGCGCCGACATCCGCACCTCGGATCGCGGCATGATCTGGAACACGGATCTGGTCGAGACGCTGGAGTACGACAATCTGATCGACCAGGCGCTCGTCACCATCGAGAGCGCGGCCAACCGCAAGGAAAGCCGCGGGGCTCATGCCCGCGAGGACTTCCCTGACCGGAACGACGAAGAGTGGATGAAGCACACCCTGGCCTGGAAGCGGCCGGGCGAGGGCGTTCAGATCGACTACCGCCCGGTGCACGAATACACGATGTCGAAGGACATCGAGTACATCAAACCCAAGGCTCGGGTTTACTGATGATCGCCGAAGGCTTGTCTGCGGCTGCATCAGTTTTGGACATTGTGTCGTCTGTTTCCAAGATGGCGCAGTCTAAAGATCAGGGAGATCGCGCTGAGGCTGCTGAGATCGTCGAGGCTCTTCGATCCATCTATTTCGTCCCTCGAGGCACGTTAGACATAATCCAAGCCGTCGCCGAAGGCGCACCGTTTGACCCCGGCGAGGCCAAGAAGGCCTTCGAGAACTTTGAGCATGCTGATCGAAAGGTTTTTCTGGCTATCGAAAAGCTGGACTTTGAGCGCCTTGCCAAAAAGAAAGAGGTCTTCTCGCTGCGGGCTTCTCGCGAGCTAGAGCTGATCGGTTGGAAGAAAATCCAGCTTAGGCAAAAGGTCCGCGCCTTTCTGCTCAACGTTTTTGATCAAAAGGCGGATCAAGCAGACGCGGCTAGGCTGCACCAATCCTTGACCGATCTAAACACCAAGATTGAAGAGCTTGAAGAATCTCTTCAGCGGAGCACGCGCTAGAAAATGGTCCAGCTTTCCCTCCCCCGTGGCTCCAGGCCGACCAAGGGCAAGGTCCACAAGGCCCCGAAGGGTGCCAAGAACGTCAAGACCTACAAGGTCTACCGTTACGACCCCGAGGTCGACGCAGATCCGCGCTGGGACGAATACCAGGTCTCGGCCGACGATCACGGCCCGATGCTTCTGGATGCCCTGATCCACATCAAGTCGACCATCGACCCGACCCTGACCTTCCGCCGGTCCTGCCGCGAGGGCATCTGCGGCTCCTGCTCGATGAACATCGACGGGCGCAACACGCTGGCCTGCACCAAGGGCTGGGAAGAGTGCCAGTCCTCCACGATCGCGATCGCGCCCCTGCCGCACCAGCCGGTGGTCAAGGACCTGGTGACGGACTTGAGCCTGTTCTACGCCCAGTACGACTCCATCAAGCCCTACCTCCAGTCGGACGAGCCCGATCCGGAGAAGGAGCGTCGGCAGTCGCCGAAGGACCGCGAGAAGCTGGATGGGTTGTATGAGTGCATCCTGTGCGCCTGCTGTTCGACATCCTGCCCCAGCTACTGGTGGAACCAGACCGAGTACCTGGGCCCGGCGGCGCTCCTGCAGTCCTATCGCTGGATTTCGGACAGCCGCGACGACAAGACCCAGGAACGCCTCGACGACCTTGAAGACCCCTTCAAGCTCTACCGCTGCCACACCATCATGAACTGTGCACAGGTGTGCCCGAAGGGTCTGAACCCCGCCAAGGCCATCGCCGAGACCAAGAAGCTGATGGTTGCGCCGGGTCGCAAGAAACAGGCGGCGTAAGGCGTGTTGCGTTGCCCTATCGCTTCCCTACTTGAGGGCTGATGGCCAAGATCACCTACATCGAGCACGACGGCCGCGAGCATGTCGTCGACGTCAAACCGGGCCTCTCGGTCATGGAAGGCGCGATCCGCAACAACGTGCCCGGCATCGACGCCGACTGCGGTGGGGCCTGCGCCTGTGCGACGTGCCATGTCTATGTCGACGAGGCCTGGCGCGAGGCGGCGGGCAAGGCCTCGGCCATGGAGGAATCCATGCTCGACTTCGCCGAGAACGTGGAACCGAACTCGCGTCTGTCCTGCCAGATCCGGGTCTCCGACGCGCTCGACGGCCTGATCGTCCGACTGCCTCAGAGCCAGCACTGACCACCGCTGGACCCGGAGGCCCGTCTGGGTCAAACCGGGGTGCGCGACCTGCGTGCCTCCTCCGCGTTTGAGTGTCTGTGTTCAAGCCCCCGCCATCCGACCGCCGCCTGACGCCCCGAACCGCCGCCAACTCGCGCGGTATCGTTGTCGCGCCCGGCATCGAGATGGCGTGCATCATCGCCGACACCTCTGACGGCGGGCTGAAGGTGCGGCTGGACCGATCGCTCGTCCTGCCGGCGCGTGTGATCGTCGTCGACATCGCTGCAGGCCTCGCCATCGAGGCGGACACCGCCTGGCGGCAGGGTAACGAGACCGGCCTCAAGAGACGCGAACAGGCCGGTCTGAAGGGCCTGGTGCCGTCCCGCTGGCTGGCGGCGCGCGAGGCCTGGGTCCGCGCCGGCGGCCGCTGACGGATGTGACAATGCGAATGGCTTCACAGCCGCGCGGCAATCCTTAAGGTGCCCTCCATCCGAGACACAAGAAGGTTCCGTCGATGATCCGTTCCGTTGCGCTCGCCGCGCTTCTCGCCACCACCAGCCTCACGAGCGCCGCCCTGGCCCAGACCGCCGCCCCCGCAACAGAGACCGTCGCCTTCGCCACGACCGATGCGTCCGATCCCTATCTCTGGCTGGAAGAGGTCGAGGGTGAGCGGGCGCTCGCCTGGGTCGAGGAACAGAATCGTCAGTCCCTCGGTACGCTCCAGGGTGACCCCCGCTACCAGCAACTGCATGACCAGGCGCTGGCCATTCTGGAATCGCGTGACCGCATCCCTGCGCCCGGCTTCCTGCACTCCGGGATGATCTCCAACTTCTGGCAGGACGCGACCAACATCCGCGGAGTCTGGCGCCGGACGACGCTGGACAGCTATCGAACGGATGCCCCGCAGTGGGAGACGGTGCTCGATATCGACGCCTTGTCGGCGGCCGAGGGCAAGAACTGGGTCTATCGCGGCGCCAACTGCCTGCCGCCCGAGGAGCGGCTGTGCCTGATCTCGCTGTCTGACGGTGGCAAGGACGCGGTGACCGTCCGCGAGTTCGACAGCGTCACGCGGACCTTTGTCGCGGGCGGTTTCGAGCTGCCGGAATCCAAGGGTGGGGTGACCTGGGTCGATCAGGACACGTTGCTCATTGCCAGGGACTTCGGCGAGGGCACCATGACGACCTCGGGATATCCGATGATCGTCAAGCGACTTCGGCGGGGCCAGAGCATCGACCAGGCCGAGACGATCTTCACGGGTCAGCCGACCGATGTGTCCGTCGCTGCCTCGACGCTGCGCGACGCCGACGGCGTGGTCCAGGCCGTGCTGCTCAACCGAGGCGTCAGCTTCTACGAAAGCGAGACGCACGTCCTGAACGCGGACGGCTCGACCACCCAGCTTCGCCTGCCGGCCAAGGCTGACATCAGCGCCTTCGTCCAGGGCCAGCTGGTGGTTTCGTTGAAGGAAGACTGGACCGCGCCGTCAGGTCAGTCGTTCCGGACCGGCGATGTCATCGCCTGGACCCTGTCGGACTGGCTGGCCGATCAGAGCGCGCGGGCGCAGCTGGTCATCCGCCCCGGCGAGCGCGAGGCCATCGAGGGCATGAACGCGACCCGCAACAGCCTGGTCGTCGCCCTGTTCGAGAACGTGCGTGGAAGCGTCTACATCTACCGTCCCAATCCTGCGGGAGAATGGGCTCGCACACGGCTCGATCTGCCCCAGAACGTGACCGTTGGCGTCGGCTCGGCGTCGGACCGTGATGACCAGGTGTTTGTCTCTGCCGCAGGCTATCTGACGCCGTCGACACTGTATCTGGCGGACGCCGCGACGGGTGAGCTGGAGCCGGTGAAGTCGCTGCCGCCCAAGTTCGACGCAGAGGGCCTGACGGTCGAGCAGTTCGAGGCGCGTTCGGCCGATGGGACAATGATCCCCTATTTCGTCGTCCATCGCGAGGAAATGGCGCTGGATGGCTCCAATCCGACGCTGCTTTACGGCTATGGCGGGTTCGAGGTGTCCATGTTGCCGGGCTATTCGGCGACCACGGGCAAGCTGTGGCTGGAGCGCGGCGGGGTCTACGTCGTGGCCAACACCCGGGGCGGCGGCGAGTTCGGCCCGCGCTGGCACGAAGCGGCGCTTCAGGAAAACCGCCAGCGGGCGCATGAGGACTTCCAGGCCGTGGCGCTCGACCTGATCGCGCGGGGCATCACCAGCCAGCCGCGCCTGGGAATCATGGGCGGCTCCCAGGGCGGGCTGTTCATGGGGGCGATGCTGACCCAGCGCCCGGACCTGATCAACGCGGCCGTCATCCAGGTGCCCCTGTTCGACATGCTGCGCTTCCACCGCCTGCTGGCGGGCGCCAGCTGGATCGCGGAGTACGGCAACCCCGACATCCCGGAAGAGCGCGCCTGGATCCAGGCCTATTCCCCCTATCAGAACCTGCGCGCGGGACAGCCCTATCCGGAGGTCTTCATCCATACCTCCACCAAGGATGATCGCGTGCATCCGGGTCATGCGCGCAAGGCAGCCGCGCGCCTGGAAGACCTGGGCTACCCGGTCCTGTTCTACGAGAACACCGACGGTGGCCACGGCGCGGCGGCGAACCTGCGCGAGAGCGCCCGGCGTCTGGCGCTGGAGTATACCTATCTGTCGCGCCGGCTGATGGACTGAGTCAGATGTAACAACGCCTCCGAAATCCTCGGACTTGATCCGAGGATAGGAGGGTCCACGAATGATGCGCCCGGGCAGCGGCGGAGTGTGACCGCACCTCTGTCCTGCGACCCTGACAGTCTGATCCTCGGGTCGAGCCCGAGGATGACGGAGTAGAAGAATGCGCTTAAGTGTCCTGACTGCCATCGCCACTGTTCTGGCTGCTCCGGCCTTCGCCCAGAGTCTGCCGCACCTGCCCACTGACCTGTCTCCGGCGGGTGTCCGCGCGGCGGATGATCATCTCGCGCTGGAGGAGGTCGAGGGCGTGGAGGCCATGGCCTTCGTGCGGGCCTCCAACGAACGGGCGCTGGCCGCCCTGACCGGCGATCCCCGCTATGAGACCTTCAGGGCCGAGGGGTTCGAGGTGCTGTCGTCCACGGCGCGCATTCCGGGGCCATCCTTCCTCGGCGACGGCATCGGCAACTTCTGGCAGGACGCGGAGCACCCCAAGGGCCTGTGGCGGCGCACGACGCTGGACAGCTATCGGACCGATGCGCCGCAGTGGGAGACACTGATCGACGTCGGTGCCCTGGCCGAGGCCGAGGGCGTGGACTGGGTCTGGAAGGGGGCCAGCTGCCTGCCGCCTGACGAAACCCGCTGCCTGATCAGCCTTTCGGACGGCGGCAAGGACGCGGTCGTGGTGCGAGAGTTCGACACGACCACGAGGACCTTCGTCGAGGGCGGTTTCTCCCTTCCCGAAGGCAAGCACCGGATCAGCTGGCTGGATCGGGACACCCTGCTGATCGCCACCGACTTCGGTCCCGGGACCCTGACCGAGAGCGGATACCCCTTCATCGTCAAGACACTGACGCGGGGGCAGAGCCTCGCCGAGGCGACCGAGGTCTACCGCGGCGATCAGTCCGACGGCGGCTACGGAGTCAGCGCCTCCGTGTTCCGCGACGGTCAGGGCGGGGTTCAGGCGATCATCGTCAACCGGCCGTTGGACACGTTCCGTGCCGAGCGGTGGCGGGTTGAGGACGGTGGAATTCAAAAGCTGAACCTGCCGGCCCGCGCCAGCCTGCACGGGATCCTGAACGGCAAGCTCGTCTTCACGGTCGAGGAGGACTGGAGCTGGTACGCCAACGTTCGTCCGGCCGGGACCTTGATGGCGGTCAATCTCTGGGAACTCGAGCCGAACGACGGCCGGACGATCACGAACGCCGCAACCACCGTCTTCGCACCGGGGCCGCGCCAATCGGTCGAGGACGTCGCAGTCTTCGATGACCGGATCGTGGTGTCTATTCTGGACAATGTGCGCGGAAGGATCTCCGTCTTCCGTGATCGCGGCGAGTTCGGCTGGCCAGAGACCGCCGTCGAGGTGCCGGAGAACGCCGCGGTCGGCCTGGGTGACACAAGCCGGGGCAGTGGGCGGCTGTTCTGGAGCCAGCAGGGCTTCCTGACGCCGCCGAGTCTCGGACTGATCGACGTCGCAACGGCCGCCAGCCAGCCGGTCAAATCCGCCCCCGCCCTGTTCGATGCCTCGACCCATGTGGTGGAACAGTTCGAGGCCCGGTCGAGCGACGGGACGATGATCCCCTACTTCGTCGTTCGCCCTCGCGAGATGGCGATGGACGGGTCGGCCCCGGCCATCCTGTTCGGCTACGGCGGCTTCCAGATCAGTTTCCCGCCTGCCTACAAGCCCGAGATGGGCAGGCTTTGGCTGGAGAACGGCGGCGTCTTCGTTCAGGCCAACATCCGGGGCGGCGGCGAGTTCGGTCCGGCCTGGCACCAGGCGGCGCTACGCGAGAACCGCCAGCGGTCCTTCGACGATTTCGCCGCCGTGGCTCGGGATCTGGAAGCGCGGGGGATCACCTCGCCCCGCCGTCTGGGCATCTATGGCCGGTCGAATGGCGGGGTTCTGACCTCGGTGTCGATCACCCAGAACCCGCAACTGTTTAATGCGGCGGTCATCGAAAGCCCCCTGATCGACATGCTGCGCTATCCGGAGATGCCGGCCGGCGCTTCATGGATCGGCGAGTATGGCGACCCCCGCGTTCCGGGCGATGCCGGGTTCATCGCTCGGTACTCGGCCTATCAGCAACTGCGGCCCGATGCGGACTATCCCCGCGTCTACATCACCACCAACACGCGCGACGACCGGGTGCACCCGGGTCATGCGCGCAAGTTCGCCGCTCGGCTGGGGGATCAGGGCCACGACCACCTCTACTACGAGGAGACGGCGGGCGGGCATTCCAACGACGCCGATCCCGTGGCCAACGCCCGTCGCTGGGCGCGTCACTACACCTACCTGGCCCAGCAGCTGATGGACTGACGCGATTCTCACGGACTTATGAGCGGCGTGACCGGCCGGGGCGGTCTACCAATCGCCGCCATGACGCCCAGGGGCTGGATCATCGGGACTGTGTGTGCGCTGGCGCTCGTCGGCGGCGTGGCGAGCCTCGCCCAGCCGGTCGGCGCGCGTTCCAGCGTCCATGATGCACCGGTCGAGCCCGTAGTGGTGGAGCTCTTCACAGCCCAGGGGTGCTCTGGCTGCCCGCATGCCAATCGCGCGGTTGAGGCGCTTGCCGAGGCTCCCGGCGTGATCGCCCTGACCTATGCCGTCGGCTACTGGGACTATCTGGGCTGGGAGGACACCTTCGCCCGTCCTGAGTTCGAACAGCGACAGCGCGCCTATCAGGCCGCCATGCGACTGCGAAACATCTATACGCCGCAGGTTGTGATTGACGGGCGTCAACAGATGTCCGGTGCCGAAGGGGAGGCCATCGAAGCCGCCGTTGAAGTCGAAGGTCAACGCCGCGTCTTTCCGCCCGAAGTCGAATTTCGGGAGAGCGGCGATGCGGTCGGCATAGGCTCAGGCAGGGCCCCGCCGGGCGGCGCGGAAATCTGGGCAGTCGCCTTCGTCCCCGGGGCCCAGACGGTGACGGTCCAGCACGGCGACAACCGGGGCCAGCAGGTCCGTCAGGTCAACGTCGTGCGTCGGCTGACGCTGCTGGGGGAGTGGCAGGGGCGTCCGATCCTGCTGGATTTACCCGAGGCCGCGGGGCCAGACGAGCGCGTGGCTGTTCTGGTCCAGGCCACCGGGGATCGTCGCATCCTGACAGCGGCCGTGCACTGACCCTGACCAACTGAGTCGGCGTCGCCAAGCCCTTGAAGGGCCAATCATCTTCGGTCACTGTCCGCGCCGCAGGGGCATCGCTACCGATGCTGAGCCGCGCTCAGCGGTCGACAGGGGGACAGGCCGCAATGGCGAGAGGTTCGGATCGGGCTGTCGCGACGCGACGGGCGACCGTTGCGACGGCCATGCTTCTGGCTGTTGTCAGTCTCGCGGCTTCTCCCGGCGGTCGTCAGGCCCGGCAATTGGCACCGCCCGATCCGGACGCGGAAGCCGCGGCCATCGCCCAGATTGTCACCGCCGCTGAGGTCGCTGCCTGGGGCCGCGCGCATGAAGACGTCCACGCGCTTCTGGTCGCCGCCCGTATGCTCGACGAGGTCCGGACCCGACCTCAGAGCGGCGACGAGCCTTTCCTGACCGCCGAGGCTCTGCTGCAGGAAGTCGAACGCATGGCGGGAGGGGATCCAGCCATTCGGGCCGAAATCCTCAGGCTTCGGACGCAGGAGAAGGGCGTGCGGGCCTCGGCCTTCGGTCCGGGACCTATCGTACTTGTCCGTCGGGTCCGGGCGCGCGAGACCTTCGGCTTTGAGATCGAGGCGCGACCCAACGAGGTTCTCCGCGTGGCCGCAATCGGCGACGGCGACACCAACATTGATCTGGTGCTCCGCGACCGCGCCGGGACGGTGCTGTGTTCAGACAGTTCGATGGACCACTATCCGGTCTGTACCATCGTGCGCCCTCGGGGTGGGCCGCTGCGGATCGAGGTCGTGAACCGGGGCTCGGTCTGGTCGCGCGTGCAGATTCTGACGAACTGAGGCGAGCGATCGCTGGTCGCGCCGTGGTTCGCACCAGGGCAGGGGTCAGCGCGGCTCGGTGACGCGGATCTCGAACAGCTTGGGCCAGTTCTTGCCGGTCACGAACAGGCGCCGCGTCTCCGGATCCCAGGCGATGCCGTTCAGGACCTCGTCATTCGGGTCGCGGATGTCGCCGGGAGCCAGAAGGCCCGACAGGTCAATGACCGACAGGATGTTCCCGGTCGCCGGGTCGATGCGCAGGACGGCGTCGGTCTGCCAGACGTTGGCCCAGACCTCGCCGTCGATGAACTCGAGCTCGTTGAGCCGGCCAACGGGACGACCCTGCCAGTTCACGGTGACGCCACCCGTCTCGGCGAAGGTCTGGGGGTCCAGGAAGCGCAGGCGCGGCGTGCCGTCCGACAAGATCAGTCGCGTGCCGTCATGGGTCAGGCCCCAGCCCTCACCGGAGTAGGCGAACTCCCCGATCGGCTCGAGCGTGTCCGGGTTCCAGATAAAGCCCTTGCCGTTCTGCCAGGTCAGGGACAGGGCCCGGTCGCCAAACACGGTCAGGCCTTCGCCGAAATAGGTCGTGTCCAGCTCGCGCCGCGCGAGGACCGCGCCGTCTTCCAGCCGCACCCGCCGCACCGTGGACGGAAATCGTCCGGTGCTCTCGATGAGCTCTCCATTGCGGAATACCAGCCCCTGGGTGAAGGCGGTCGGGTCGTGCGGATAGACGGCGACAACCTCGTAGCCTTGCCTTGGGGGGCGCGCAGCCGGAGTCGGTGGAGCCTGCGGGGCGGTCGCGGCGGGAGCGACCGCCTGGCCCTGGGCGACGGCCGTGCCCGTCCCCGCCGCGAGGGCGAGGACGAGCGCGAGACCAAGGCCCGCAGAGCGCATCAGTGGGCCGTTGGCGGGGTGGTGGCCGCCTTCCGCGCCGAACTCCTTCGGCTCAGCATGTTCAGCCCTTCAACCAGGGCCGAGAAGGCCATGGCGGCGTAGATATAGCCCTTGGGCACATGGACACCGAAGCCATCCGCGATGAGCACCATGCCGATCATCAGCAGGAACCCGAGCGCGAGCATGACCACCGTCGGATTCTTCTCGATAAAGTTGGCCAGGGGGTCGGCGGCCAGAAGCATGACGGTGACGGCCGTCAGCACCGCGATCACCATGATCGGCACCTGATCCGTCAGGCCGACGGCCGTCAGGATGGAGTCGATCGAGAACACCAGGTCCAGCAGGATGATCTGAACGATGGCCGAGCCCGCGTTGTTGATGGCCACGGACTTCTTGTCGAGCACGTCATGGTCCGACGGCGTGGGGTCCACCGAGTGATGGATCTCCTTGGTCGCCTTCCAGAGCAGGAACATACCCCCGGCGATGAGGATCAGGTCCTTCCAGCTGAAAGAGGTCTCGAACGCGGGTTCGCCGTGCTCGTTCAAGGGACCGACGATACCGAGATCGAAGACCGGCGCCGTCAGTCCGACGATCCAGCCGATGGTCATGAGGAGCGCCAGCCGCATGATCAGGGCCAGGCCGATGCCGATGCGCCGCGTCCTTTGCCGTTGATGCTCGGGCAGCTTGTTCGACAGGATCGAGATGAAGATCAGATTGTCGATCCCCAAAACGACTTCCAGCACCACCAGGGTGGCGAGGGCCGCCCAGGCGGCCGGATCGGTGAGGATTTGGGCGAGGCCGTCGAGCATGTGATCGTCCTGTAAGGGGAGGGCTTCTAAAGGCCATGTCCCGCCGGTCGGATCAAGGTCCGCATGCGCGCTCCTGCCTCGGTTGCTCCTCGGGACAAAGGGTGCTATCCGGCGCCCGGCTTAGTGAGGGGCGTTTCCAAAGAGACGGCCCCCTCCATGCTTTCCTTAAGCATTACAAGCCTTTGACCGGCGCGACGCTCGCGACCGGTTGTTTGGCGAAACCGCATATCGGACGGACAGGTCTTGGCTGACGATTTCAGAACTACGGAAGTCGGTGGACGATACGCCCAGGCGCTGTTCGATCTGGCGCTGGAGACCGGCCGCCTGGAGCCCGTGCGCGCGGACCTCAAGTCCCTGAAAGCCGCCTGGATCGAAAGCGCCGACCTGCGCCGCCTCGCCACCTCGCCGGTTATGGCTTCGGAAGATCAGGTCAGGGGCCTGGTCGCGATCGCCACCAAGGCCAAGTTTGACGTCACCACGACGAACTTCCTCGGTCTGCTGGCCCAGAATGGGCGTGCCTCCGATCTGCCGGGGGTAATCACCGGTTTCGAACACCTGTATTCTACACATACGGGCGTTGTCGCTGCCGAGATCGTCTCGGCCGTGCCGCTCTCGGCCGCTCAGGCCAAGAACATCCAGTCCACGCTGTCCAATGCGCTGGGCAAGACCCCTGAAATGACCGCGCGCGTCGATCCGTCGATCCTGGGCGGCCTCAAGGTCAAGGTTGGCTCGAAGCTGTTTGACGCCTCCCTGAAGACCAAGCTCGACCAGATGAAGTTCGCCCTCAAGCGGGCCTGACCCGCTCAAACCCGATAGTCGCGGGCCTCCGGGCCCACCCGAAGACGATAGAGAAGAAGAGCCCGCCATGGACATCCGCGCCGCTGAAATCTCGGCCATCCTCAAGTCGCAGATCGCCAACTTCGGCGTGGAAGCGGACGTCTCGGACGTCGGCCAGGTGCTGTCGGTCGGCGACGGCATCGCCCGCATCCACGGTCTGGACAACGTCCAGGCCGGCGAGATGATCGAGTTCCCCAAGGCAGGTGTGAAGGGCATGGCCCTGAACCTGGAGCGCGACAACGTCGGGGCCGTGATCTTCGGCGCCGATGCCGCCATCGCCGAGGGCGACGAAGTCCGTCGTCTCGGCGAAATCGTGGATGTGCCGGTCGGCAAGGGACTGCTCGGCCGGGTCGTCAACCCGCTGGGCGAGCCGATCGACGGCAAGGGTCCGATCCAGTTCACCGAGCGTCGCCGCGTCGACGTCAAGGCGCCCGGCATCATCCCGCGCAAGTCGGTGCACGAGCCGATGCAGACCGGTCTGAAGGCCATCGACACCCTGATCCCCGTTGGCCGTGGCCAGCGCGAGCTGATCATCGGCGACCGTCAGGTCGGCAAGACCGCCGTCGCCGTCGACACCATCCTGAACCAGAAGTCGATCAACGTCGAAGGCGCGCCCGAGAGCGACAAGCTCTACTGCATCTATGTCGCCATCGGGCAGAAGCGCTCGACCGTGGCCCAGATCGTCAAGACGCTCGAGGAGCGCGGCGCTCTGGAATACACCATCGTCGTGGCCGCTACGGCGTCGGAGCCGGCGCCGCTGCAGTTCCTGGCCCCCTTCGCGGGCACGGCCATGGGCGAGTATTTCCGTGACAACGGCATGCACGCCCTGATCGTCTATGACGACCTGTCCAAGCAGGCCGTGGCCTACCGCCAGATGTCGCTGCTGCTGCGCCGTCCGCCGGGCCGCGAAGCCTATCCGGGCGACGTCTTCTATCTGCACTCGCGCCTGCTGGAGCGTTCGGCCAAGCTGAACGAGGACAACGGTTCGGGCTCGATGACGGCCCTGCCGCTGATCGAAACCCAGGCCAACGACGTGTCGGCCTATATCCCGACCAACGTGATCTCGATCACCGATGGCCAGATTTTCTTGGAATCCGACCTGTTCTACCAGGGCATCCGCCCGGCCGTGAACGTCGGTATCTCGGTGTCGCGCGTGGGCTCCTCGGCCCAGATCAAGGCGATGAAGCAGGTCGCCGGCTCGATCAAGGGCGAACTGGCGCAGTATCGGGAAATGGCCGCCTTCGCCAAGTTCGGCTCGGACCTGGACGTTTCGACCCAGCGCCTGCTGGCCCGTGGCGCGCGCCTGACGGAGCTGCTGAAGCAGCCCCAGTACTCGCCGCTGACGGTCGAGGAGCAGGTGGTGTCGATCTATGCCGGCACACGCGGCTTCCTCGACAACGTCGCGGTCTCCGACATCGGCCGTTTCGAGAGCGAACTGTTGGCCCGGATGCACTCGGCCCACCAGCCGATCCTCGACGCGATCAAGTCGACGAAGGCTCTGTCCAAGGAGCTGGAAGCCGAGCTGAAGGCCGCCATCGAAGCCTTCGCCAAGACCTTCGCCTGACCCCCGGACAGCTGAAAGAGTAGCGCCCGATGGCCAGCCTCAAGGAAATGCGCAATCGGATCGGAAGCGTGAAGTCCACGCAGAAGATCACGAAAGCCCTGAACATGGTCGCTGCGGCCAAGCTGAAGCGCGCCCAGGACCAGGCCGAGAGCGCGCGCCCGTATGCCCGGAAGATGGCTGCCGTCATCGCCAACCTCGCGGCGGGCATCTCTGGTGACAATGCACCCCGACTGCTGGCCGGCACGGGGTCGGACCAGAAGCACCTCGTGGTCGTCGCCACCGGCGACAAGGGGCTGGCGGGTGGTTTCAACACCAACGTCATCCGCGCCGCGCGCGAGCGGATCAACACCCTGATCGCCAACGGCAAGGACGTCCGCATCATCGCCGTGGGCCGCAAGGTCCGTGACGGCCTGACGCGCCTGTACGGCAACAAGATCATCCGCACCTTCGAGCTCTCCGAGCACAAGGTCGTCGGCATGAACACCGCCGAGCCGATCGCCGAACTGGTCGCCCAGGAGTTCGAAGCCGGCAACGCCGACGTCGTGACCCTGTTCTACAGCCGCTTCCAGTCGGTCATCTCGCAGGTGCCGACGCCCAAGCAGCTGGTGCCCGCCGTGGTCGATGGCAATGCGCCTCCGATCGACCTGAACGGCGCGGTGTATGACTACGAGCCCTCGGAAGAGGAAATCCTCGAGACTCTGCTGCCCCGCAACATCAAGACCCAGATTCTGGCCGTCCTGCTCGAGAACCAGGCCAGCTTCTTCGGGGCCCAGATGGGTGCGATGGACAACGCCACGCGCAACGCGGGTGACCTCATCAACTCACTGACGCTGCAATACAACCGCAAGCGCCAGGCCCAGATCACCACCGAACTGATCGAGATCATCGCCGGCGCGGAAGCGCTCTGATCCTCCGATCCTGACAGACACACGATAAACGGACCGCACCCGATGACCGACACCGTCGCCCCCAAGAAGCCCGCCGCCAAGAAGCCGGCCGCCCCCAAGGCCCCCAAGGCGGCCGCGGCCACCGGCAACGCCGTGGTCACCGCCGGTACCGGCGTGGGCAAGATCGCCCAGGTCATCGGTGCCGTCGTGGACGTTGAGTTCACGGGTCAGCTGCCGGCCATCCTGAACGCGCTGGAAACCCAGAACGTCGACCAGAAGACGGGCGAGCCCTTCCGCCTGGTGCTGGAAGTCGCCCAGCACCTGGGTGAGAACATGGTCCGCACCATCGCCATGGACACGACCGAGGGCCTGACGCGCGGCCAGCCCGTGACCGACACCGGCACCTCCATCCTTACCCCGGTCGGCCCGGGGGTTCTGGGTCGCATCATGAACGTGGTCGGCGACCCCATCGACGAAGCCGGTCCGATCCAGACCACGATGTACCGCCCGATCCACCGCGAGGCGCCCAGTTTCGAGGAGCAGTCGACGTCGTCGGAAATCCTCGTCACCGGCATCAAGGTCATCGATCTGATGTGCCCCTACACCAAGGGCGGCAAGATCGGCCTGTTCGGCGGCGCCGGCGTGGGCAAGACCGTGACCATGCAGGAGCTGATCAACAACATCGCCAAGGCCTACGGCGGCTACTCCGTCCTGGCCGGCGTGGGTGAGCGCACCCGCGAGGGCAATGACCTGTATCACGAGATGATCGAATCCAACGTCAACGTGGACCCGTCCAAGAACGGCGGCTCGACCGAAGGCTCCAAGTGCGCCCTGGTCTATGGCCAGATGAACGAGCCCCCCGGTGCCCGCGCCCGCGTTGCTCTAACGGGTCTGGCCCAGGCCGAGTATTTCCGTGACGAAGAAGGCAAGGACGTCCTGCTGTTCGTCGACAACATCTTCCGCTTCACGCAGGCCGGTTCGGAAGTGTCGGCTCTGCTGGGCCGCATCCCGTCGGCGGTGGGCTATCAGCCGACCCTGGCGACTGAAATGGGCAACCTGCAGGAGCGGATCACCTCGACCAACAAGGGCTCGATCACCTCGGTTCAGGCCATCTATGTGCCCGCCGACGACCTGACCGACCCGGCGCCCGCCGCCTCCTTCGCCCACCTGGACGCGACGACCGTGCTGAGCCGCGACATCGCCGCTCAGGCCATCTTCCCGGCCGTGGACCCGCTGGACTCGACCAGCCGGATCATGGACCCGCTGGTGATCGGCGAGGAGCACTACCGCGTCGCCCGTTCGGTCCAGGAAGTCCTGCAGCAGTACAAGGCGCTGAAGGACATCATCGCCATCCTGGGCATGGATGAGCTGTCCGAAGAGGACAAGTTGATCGTCTCGCGCGCCCGCAAGATCCAGCGCTTCCTTTCGCAGCCGTTCTTCGTGGCCGAGCAGTTCACCAACTCGCCGGGCAAGTTCGTCGAACTGGCCGACACGATCCGCAGCTTCAAGGGCATCGTGGCCGGCGAATACGACCACCTGCCGGAAGCCGCCTTCTACATGGTCGGCACCATCGAAGAGGCCGTCGAGAAGGCCGAGAAGATGGCGGCCGAAGCCTGATGGCCGGAAAGCTGAACTTTTCGCTGGTCGCCCCGGAACGCGAGGTCTTTTCCGGCCTCGTGGACCAGGTCGATGCGCCGGGCGTCGAGGGCGACTTCGGTGTCCTGGCGGATCATGCGCCCTTCATGACCGCGCTGCGCGAGGGTCAGGTCAGTGTGATCAACGGATCGTCGCGCCGGACCTTCACGGTCAAGGGCGGCTTCGCCGACGTGACGCCGGCGGGTCTGACTATCCTGGCCGAAGAAGCGACCGAGGTCGCAGCGGCCTGAGGTGTTCGTGAGCGGGGAGAGGCTTGATCTCCCGCTGACCCATCCCACATCGCCGCTGAAGTCGAGGCCACGTCCTCGCCCCCGGTCGCCGGGGCCAAGTCCGGGACGGCCCGGCCTTTCGTAAAGAGAGGGCCGACCGTGGCCTGGGTCTATCTCGTTCTCGCCGGACTGCTGGAAGTGGTCTGGGCCTACTCCATGAAGCAGTCGGCCGGGTTCACACGCCTTGTTCCCAGCCTGATCACCCTCGGGACCATGGGTGTCAGTTTCGCCCTGCTGTCGTTGGCCATGAAGACCCTGCCGCTCGGGACAGCCTATACGGTCTGGACGGGCATCGGGGCCGTGGGGGCCTTCGTCGTCGGCGTGATCTGGCTCAATGAGGGCGTGCATCCCATGCGGGTGGCTGCCGCCGGACTGATCCTGACCGGATTGGTTCTGATGCGCTTGGCACCGACCGCTTCCAGCGCCTAGGCTCGGGTCCATGCTCGAGTTGCGCCCCAACTGCGAATGCTGCGACCGTGACCTGGGACCGGACAATCCGGATGCGCGGATATGCACCTTCGAGTGCACTTTCTGCGCGTCGTGCGTGGATGGTCCGCTAAACGGGGTTTGCCCCAACTGCGGCGGAGGCTTCTCCGCCCGGCCGATCCGGCCCCCGTCGTTGCTGGACCGCTTTCCGTCCAGCACCACGCGAGTGAACCGTCAAACCTGCCCCTGAGACCCTGGGCGGGCAGACCCGTTGCGATCGCTGCGACACCGGTTGGCGAGCGAAGACAATTGCTCGCCAACCGGCGTTTTCCGACTCGCGCGTCTTCGAAATCCACGCCAAGGTCGGTGCCTCGACGAAAGGACCGCCACCATGCAACTCCGCTCCCTGGCCCTCGCCACTGCCCTTGTCGCCCTCGCACCCGCTGGTGCCTGGGCCCAGACCGCGACAGCCACACCGACCGAGGCCTTTGT